>JBDTOF010000256.1:0-2676 GCA_039933375.1 Chloroflexota bacterium | reverse complement strand
ACTCGTGGAGGCTGACGATGCCCTTCCACGGCTCGTCGACGAGCTGCTCGCCGAGCTCGATTGCCTTGGCCAGGACAACCTCCTCCTCGGCAGTCAGCAGGGCGACCTTGCCGATCTCCTTGAGGTACATCCGAACGGGATCGTCGATCCCGATCATGTCGGCGTTCATCGCCTCGATCTCTTCGGCCGTCGGCTCATCCAGCTCCGAGGCGTTCAGCTTCTTCGGGCCATCCAGCGGAAGCTTGGGGTCGAGCAACTTGGCGCCTTCGGGAACGACCTCAACGGCGGCGTCATCGGAATCGTCATCGGCAACGTCGTCATCGTCGTCATCATCGACGTCGTCGTCGGACATCTTCGTCCGGATACCGGCCATCTTGGCCTCTTCGAGGTCCGCCTTTGCCCGACGCGGGCGGGTGAGGACGGCTTCAACGAGCTGCTGATCGAGGGGGTCTACGGGCATGGTGGGTGCTACCTCCTGGTCCTGGGTGAGCTGGTCATGGTCATGCGTGGCCACTCGGAGTCGATGAGGTCGATGCGTTGGCGCTGCGGCCGTCTCCTTCGGACGGTCGGTCAGGCCGACGAGAGATGAGTCGCGTTTGTTCGCGGCGTCGATGGAGCGACCGCCGCTGCTCGTTGATGCCCTGGCTCTGGAGCAGCAGGGCGGTCGCGGCGTCGCGATCTCCGGCCTGCTCGGCCTCGGCGATGGCGTCCTGAGTGAATTCCGAGCGCTCATCGAGCGCACGCTCCTCGAGGTCGATCACCAGCCGCTCGATCTCGTAGGCCAGGTCGTCCTGGCTGAGGGCGCGCGGGTTTGGCTCGATCCGGGCGACGAGGGCCTGGGCGAGCGCCGCGGTCTCCGGGTCGAGTGCCTGCACCAGCGCCGTCAGGCTGAATGGCGGATGGACGCCGTGTTCGTCGGGTTCGCGGGCCAGGACGATGGCCCGGAACAACTCACGGGCCACGGTGTTCGGCAGGCGCTCGGGCCCGATTCCTTCGGTGACGCGGAGCTGGATCTCCGGGACGAGCAGGAGCAGCCGGAGGAGTTCCTGCTCCTGCGGCAGGATCCCGCGCAGGATGTCCCCGACCCGCAGCGCATCGGGAGCGGAGGTCACGGTCTCGGCGCTGATCCGAGAGGCCGCATCGCCTGAGCCACCGCCCGACGATCCGCTTCCCGACGGCAGTCCCGTCGCCGACCGGCCGCTTCGCAGCACCTCGAGCAGGACTCGCTCCTCCACCCCGGAGACCTGGCGGACGCGTTGGAGCCAGCCGTCTCGCATGACCGGGTTCGGCACGGCGCGGATCGTGGGCATCATCGCGTCAACGAAACGGGCCTTACCGCCGGGCGTCTTGAGATCGAACGTCCGGGCGTGTGTATCGATGAGGTAGTCAACGATCGGCTGGGCCGTTCGAACCTCCTCACGCCAGCGATCAGGCGCCTCGCGGACAACCTCGTCGGGGTCCTTGCCATCCGGCAGGCGGACCACACGCACCTCGTCCAGCTCCATGCCGGATTCGGTGGCGGCCAGCTGGCCGATCAGGCTCTCGAGCGCCTGGACCCCGAAGGTTCCGGCCTTCTGGCCGGCGGCATCGACGTCATAGGCCAGCGCGATCTTCTTGGCGTAGCGAGTGAGGAGCGCGACCTGTCCTGGGGTCAGCGCCGTCCCGAGGGAGGCAACGACGTTGTCGAACCCAGCCTGGTGAGCCATGAGGGCGTCCGTGTAGCCCTCCACGATCACGGCCTGTCCGGATTTGCGCATTGGTCCCTTGGACTTGTCGATGAGGTAGAGCGTCCGGCTCTTGTCGAACAGCGGCGTCGCCGGTGAGTTGAGGTATTTGGGGCCCGTGTCCTTCGGATTGCCCTGGGCATCGCGTCCCTCTGCCCCGAGGATCCGTCCGCCGAGGCCGACGGCCGCGCCGTTCTGGTCCCGGATGGGGAATAGGACACGACCGCGGAACCGATCGACGATCCCGATGCCTCGGGACGAGCGGCCCTGCGACGCAAGTCCGACTTCGATCAGTTCCTCGGGCTTGATCCCGCGCTTCTCGACGAGCTTCCGGCTCATCGTGTCCCAGCCGTCCGGGGCCCAGCCAAGCTGGGCGGATTCGATCGTCGCGTCGGTGAAGCCTCGGGCCCGGAGGTAGTCGAGCGCGGGCGCGCCGAGTTTGGTCGACGTCAGGACCTGGTGGTAGAACGCGATCGCGGTCTCCAGGATGTCTCTCAGTCGAGCGCGGTGGGCATCCTCGCGCTTGGTCCGCTCGTCGATCTCGACGCCTGCCCGACCCGCCAGGCTCTTGAGCGCCTCCGGGAAGGTCACGCTGTCGCGTTGCATGACGAAGCTGAAGATGTCGCCACCAAGGCCGCAGCCAAAGCACTTCCAGGAGTCGCGTGACGGCGTAACGGTGAACGAGGGTGTCTTCTCGCCATGGAACGGACACAGACCCTTGAAGGTGGTGCCCGCCTTCCTGAGCTGAACGCTCTCGCCGATCACGTCGACGATGTTCAGCCGGCTCTTGACTTCGGCTGCGATTCCGCCTGCCAACCGACCTCCGATACCCCGTCTCGACGCGCCGAACATGATTGTGGGCCTGTCAAGTCTTGACAGGCCGTCGAGTCCATATTCTAGGTCGTGTCAAGCCCCTTGACAAGATAAGTTGTCAATACTCGGTGGGGGTATC
>JBDTOF010000255.1:0-2403 GCA_039933375.1 Chloroflexota bacterium | reverse complement strand
GTTGGGAGATACGCACTCCCACGAGCAGCCGGTGGACGTGGGGGCGCCCCGCACACCCCCGGGCGCCGAGGCCGGAAGGCTGCGCCGGGCGCTCCGATCGACCACCGAAATTGCCGCTTGACACGCGACCGCCCACGGCGTATATATCGACCCTCGATATATCGACCATCGTACGAACGGAGTCGTCCATGGAGCACAAGGGTCCGGAGTTCGGGCGGTTCGCCGAACCGTCGCTGCTCATCCTGGTCAGCCTGAGCGACGGGCCGAAACACGGCTACGCGATCATGCAGGACGTTGAAGGCGGCACCGGCCGGCCGATGGGTGCAGGCACCCTGTACGCGGCGTTGGTGCGCCTTGAGGAGCAGGGTCTCGTGGAGTCCCTCGCCCCGGTCGATCGGCGCCGACCCTATCGCCTCACGGCGGTCGGGGCGTCGAATCTTGCCGAGCATCTCCGTGGCCTGAGTGCATTTGCGCAGCAGGGCCTTCGACAGCTCGGTGAAACCCAGCCATGAGGACGCTCCTGATCCGCCTCTATCCCGCTCGCTGGCGGGCACGCTACGGCGACGAGTTCGCGGCGATCCTCGAGGAGCGTCCGCTCGGCCCGTACGACGTCGCGGACATCCTCCTCGGCGCCCTCGACGCGCGGATTTGGCTGCGCGGCCGTAGGGCCGACATTGCACAGAAAGGGAGACTCTCCGTGTCAGTCCGTATCGGCGGCGTCGCCGCCATCGTCGGGTCATCGATCATCGCCCTGGTCATTCTCAGCGGCGGCCTCTCCGCTGGCGGCAATCAGGATGCCGCCGCGCTTGGCCTGATGATCGGGCTGGGGGCCTTGGTCGTGGCACTCACTGGGCTGAGCGCCTTCCAGGCGCGTTCCAACCCAGGGCTCGTGTGGACCGCGTTCGCGGTCACGGTGGTGGGGACGGTCGCGATCTTCATCGCTGGCATCACCGACATGGCCGGCACCGGCCCGGCCGATTGGCGGGACGGGCTTCTGCCCGTCGGCGGCCTGACCGCGGCGCTTGGCTCGGCGCTGTTCGGAATCGCGACGTATCGCGTGTCGGCGTTGTCGAGAAAGGGTGCGTCATGCCTCGTTGCCGGGCCGGCGCTCGGGGTCCTCGGGGCTTTCGCCATGAGTCAGAACAGCTGGAATCTCGGCGGGCTTCTGGTCCTCGTCGGGATCGCGACCTTCCTCGCGGGCTGGGTCGTGCTGGGCATTCAGGCGATCCGTCTCGATCGAACGGCGGTGGCTCCGCGAGCCGGCTGACCGCCGGGCCACCGCCCAGTCCGCGGCTTCGGCTGGGCGGCCCGCCTCACTCTATCTATTGACAATGTATCAACATCTGATAGATTCTGGCCCATGGAACTTGCAGACCGCCCCTCGGGCACACCCCAACTCTCCCGGACCGCCATGCACATCCTCCTGGCCATCGGGCCCGAGGAGCGTCACGGCTACGCGATCATGACCGAGATCTCGCGCATGACCGACGGTGCCGTCCAGCTCGGGCCCGGAGGCATTTACACGACGATCCGCCGTCTCCTGGACGACGGACTCATCGAGGAGAGCGAGGAGCGTCCCGATCCGGAGCTTGACGACGCCCGACGGCGCTATTACCGGCTGACGGCGGTGGGTCGTGCCGTTGCGTCGGCCGAGGCACGGCGGCTGGACACGATTGTGCGAGCCGTCCGCCCGTGGGCTCTCGAGGCACGCTGATGGCGGGGCGCGAGGTTCAGGTTCCGGGGCGGGAGACCGTTGGTCGGCGGGTCTATCGAGCAATGCTCGGGCTGTATCCGACCCCGTTTCGGCGCAGATACGGAGACGAAATGCTCCAGCTCCTCTCGGATCAGCTTCGCGACGCCGGACGTCCCGGTGCCCGGCCGGGCACCGTTGGCACCTGGTTTCGGTCGCTCGGCGACTTGTGGATCTCCGCGATGAGCGAGCGTGTCCGTGGCGACCGAGGCGCGGGCCATTCACTCGGCGAGCCACCGTCGGCTGCCATGAAGGCACTCGGCCTAGTCGGGATCCTCGGCGGGGGCCTCCTCGTCGCGGCCTTCATCCCGAACCTGCCGTGGACGGCCGATCTGTTCAACCTGCGGTTGGTCATGTTCAACCTTGGCGCGATCGCGGTCGCGGCTGCGCTGTTTCGAGATCAGCTTCGGGCCTCGCGTCCCCTCGCCATTGCGGGGACCGTTCCGGTGGTCCTTGCGAACGTGATCTACCTGCTGATGGTTCTCAACCTCGTGGCGCTTCCGGGACAACCCGGACCGGGTGACTACGGGCCGTATTGGGCCGTTGGCGCTACGTTCCTGTGGCTCTCAGACGCCTGGTTCGGGGTCGTCCTGTTCCGGACACGAGTTGTGGCCCGGTGGCTGGCCCTGACACTGGCCATCGCGGCGACGATC
>JBDTOF010000254.1:0-3013 GCA_039933375.1 Chloroflexota bacterium | reverse complement strand
CGCATCGTCTGCCAGTAGTTGAGGCCCAGCGAGCGGGCGGCCTCCACCTCGCCTCCGGGGATCGACTTGATCCCGGCCCGGACGATCTCCGCGATCGTCGCGCTGTTGTAGATCGTCAGGCCCACGATCGCTGCCTGGATCGCGGGCAGGTCGATCCCCAGGCGCGATACGCCGAGGAAGATGATCAGGAGCAGGGCGAGGATCGGCGTTGCACGGATGAGTTCGATATAGCCGCTGATGAGCCAGCCGATCGGACCGCGCAGCGACGATCGGGCCATCGCCAGCGGGATCCCGATGGCGAGCGCCAGGACGAGGGACACCCCGCCCATGACCAACGTGACGACGAGCCCCCGGCCGAGGAATGTCCAGGTATCGAGGCGGAGGAATGGCTCCCACGGTTTGATCGGGATCGTGCCCGACGCGAAGCCGGCCACGATGAGCCCGGCGATGATGGCGGCCGTCCAGACCTGCCCGCTCACCCGGCGACCGGCGGCCCGAACGATCGGCGCGGACGTCATCGGGCGAAGGCCAGGCGTCGTTCGAGGCGACTGAGGATGAACGCCATCGAGAGCGTTATCGCCCAGAGGACGAACAGCGCGGCGATGAATCCGTCGATCGTGGCATTGCGGGTCTCGATGATCCCGGCGACCTTGAGCAGCTCATTGGCGGCGATCGCCGAGACGATCGTCGTGTTCTTGGCGAGGGCGATCGCCACGTTGCCAAGCGGCGGGATGACCGTACGAACCGCCTGCGGCAGCACGACCAACCGGAGCGACTGGATCTGGCTCAGGCCCAGGGAGCGGGACGCCTCGATCTGGCGAGCGTCCACGGACAGGATCCCCGAGCGAACCACCTCCGTGACGTACGCCCCGGTGTAGATCGCGAGTCCGATGATCCCGACGACGACCGGATCCCGGGTGATGCCGAGGTTCGCGGGAGCGAGGAGCACGGCGAAGAAGAACAGCTGGACGAGGAGCGGGGTGTTGCGGAAGAACTCGACATAGGCGCCGGCAAGCGACGAAAGGACGTTGCCGCCCCACACGCGCAGGCTCGCCATGAAGACGCCCAGGACCAGCGACGCCGCCAGGCCGGCGGCGAACAGGATCAGGGTCGTGCGGATCCCCCCGAAGAAGAGATCAGCGTGCTCGACGAGGGCCGGTGGGAACGGCATCGATGCTCCGCAGAGGTATGACGACCCCCGGCTCGCTCCGAGAAGCAGGGCCGGGGGTCGAGCGAGGTCCTACCTCAGAAGGGCGCCGCCGGAACGGTTCCGGTGAACGGCTTGATCCACTTCTCGTAGAGGGCGGCAAGCCGGCCGTCGGTCTTCATGGCCTCGAGCGTGCTGTCGATCAGCCCGACGAGGTCTTCCTTGCCCTTCTTGATGCCGATGCCGAGGGGCTCCTCGGTGAAGGCTCCGCCAACGATCTTCGTGGCGGGGAACTGCTCCTTGAGCCCGAACAGGATCGTGTCATCCGTGCTGACCGCATCGCACCGGCCGTCGACCAATGCCTGGCCGCTCTCCGTGTACGTCTTGAACAGCACGAGTTCTGCCGTCGGTGCCTTGTCGCGAACGTTCTTCTCCGACGTGGAACCCTCGCCAGAGCAGACCTTGACCCCGTTGAGGTCGGCGACGCTGGCGATGGAGCTGTCGTCCCGGACGAGGATCGACTGACCGGCCACGTAGTAAATGTGGCTGAAGTCGATCTCGAGGCGGCGCTTGTCGGTCGCGGTCATCGTGCTGGCCACGATGTCGACCTTGTCCTCCTGGAGGAACGGGATGCGGTTGGCACTCACGGCCTCGACGAACTCAGGCTCGACGCCAAGAGCTTCGGCGATCGCTCGGCACAGGTCGGCATCCAGGCCCTCGACCGTGTTGGTCGTCGGGTTCTTGAAGCCGAAGCCGCGGACGTCGAACTTCGTGCCGCAGACGAGCTTGCCGTTGGCCTGGATCTTGGCCATCGTGGAGTCGGCGGCGAAACTCGGCTTGTCGCCGCTGCCTCCGCCCGACGTACACGCGGCGAAGACGAAGGCGATGACGCCCAGGAAGATTGTCGTGCGTTTGATCATCTAGATAGTCTCCTGTGTGGGGGCCGGACGGACTCCGGCGGCCGTGATGGACCTGAAGCGCGCCTCCGTCAGTGCTTCAGGATCTTGCTCAGGAACTGCTTGGTGCGGTCCTGGGTTGGCTGGGTGAAGAAGTGCTCTGGGGTGCCTTCCTCGACGATCTCGCCCTCGGCCATGAAGATGACCCGGTCGGCGACCTCGCGGGCGAAGCCCATTTCGTGGCTGACGACCATCATCGTCATGCCCTCACGGGCGAGGGCCTTCATGACCTCGAGGACCTCGTTGATCATCTCGGGGTCGAGAGCGCTCGTGGGCTCGTCGAAGAGCATGATCTTTGGCTCCATCGCGAGCGCCCGGGCGATCGCGACTCGCTGCTGCTGGCCCCCCGATAGCTGGGTGGGCCGCACGTCGGCCTTCTCCTCGATGCCGACCTTGGCTAGGAGCTTCCGGCCGCGCTCCTCAGCGCTTGCCCGGTCCATCCCGCGGACGTGCATCGGGGCGAGGACCAGGTTCTCCATGACGGTCATGTGCGGGAACAGGTTGAACGACTGGAAGACGACACCGATCTCGGCGCGCAGCTCGTTGACGTCGATCTTGTCGTGCGCGATCGACTTCCCGTCGACCACGACCTCGCCCTGCTGGACAGGCTCGAGCCGATTGACGCAGCGCAGTAGCGTGCTCTTGCCGGAGCCAGACGGACCGATCACGACGACGACCTCGCCGCGATCGATGTGCATGGACAGGTTCTTCAGGACATGGAGGGATCCGAACCACTTGTCCACGTTGCGGACGTCGATCATCGGCGGGGCGAGTGGCTCGCCCGTTTGGTTGGGTGCGGGATGGGCGTTCTGAGCGTCCATGAGCCTCCCTTCCACCGCGTCGGCGAACCGACCGGAAGACAGGCAATCTACCACGAGGGCCAACCGCGGCGGGGCGGGCAGCGATTCCG
>JBDTOF010000253.1:0-8846 GCA_039933375.1 Chloroflexota bacterium | reverse complement strand
CAACACAGACGTCGCTGCTGGAACGAGTCGGGATTGCCGTCGAGTCGCCGACTCCCGCGGCTGCTCCACTTGCGGTGCCGATCGCTCGCGGATCCAGCCCGCTTGACGTTCTCGCTCCTGCGGCCGATGTCCTGGTAGCCGTCATTCCGAGTTGGCGGCGGGATCTTGCCATCGAGGCGGATATCGTCGAGGAGCTGGCTCGAGTGCACGGCTACGACCTGATCCCCGCCACCCTGCCCGCGACCGCGATGCCGACCTACCGGAGGTCACCGCTCGCACTGCGCGACGCAGTCAGGACGGCGCTGGCAGGCCACGGACTTCGCGAGGTGGTCGCCCACGCACTGGTCGACGAGGCGCAGGTCGAGCGGTGGGCATGGGTGGATCCTGGCGAGCCGGCGCACGGCGAGGAGGCTGCAACGGGCGAGCCGATCACCGTCACCAACCCACTGTCGATGGATCATGCTGTCCTTCGCCAGGGGCTCGTGGGTGGATTACTGGGAACGATCGCCTCGAATCGCCGTCGTGGCCAGGATGATCTGGCCTTGTTCGAGGTCGGCAAGGGCTACGGTCGCGTGGGCGACGTGGCGCACGAGTGGTGGCGGCTTGGGATTGCCCTCGCGGGAGCGTTCGATGTTCCAGCCTGGAACCGACCGCGTCGTCTGGCCGATCTGGATGACATCAAGGGAATCATCGAGGAGCTGTGCGGGCTGCTTCGACTTTCGGCACCGACGTACACCGCAGTCCGAACTGAACCCACCCTCCATGCCGGGCGAGCAGCTCGAGTTTCGGTCATGAACGATCAGGGGCGTTTGGCGATCAGTGGGCTGCTCGGAGAAATCCATCCTGGCACAGCCGCCGCCGATGACGAGCGAATGGTCGGCGTGCTGATTGCAGAACTGTCGATCGCGGGCCTTTCAAGCGGTGCCCTCCCGGCCCCTCGCGGTGTGATGCCCGGACGGTTCCCGGTCGTCGAACGGGATATCGCCATCGTGATGAGCGAGTCCGTCCCGGCTGGAGATGTGGACCGGATCATCTGGCGGAGCGGGGGCGACCTGCTCCACGGTGTCCGTCTCTTCGACATCTACCGAGGGCAACCGCTCGCATCGGGTGAGCGGAGCCTGGCCTACCGACTGCTGTTCGAGGCGGAGCGGACGCTCTCGGATGATGAGATCGAATCGGCCGTCGCCGCCGTGCAAGGGGCCGTGGTTGCGGCCGGCGGCCGCATCCGGAGCTGAGGCCAGGGACGACCCAGCGGCCGCGCCAACATCCATGTGGTTTGCTCCGCGCAAAGCCGCGCTGCTACGCTGTTGATACGACGGGGGCGATCCGCGTCCCTGCGTTGATTACCTGAACCGCGCGGAGGCGCCATCACCGTGGACATCATCGGCGCCATCAACAACATCACGGGTGTCGACCTGGTGATCTACTTCGCCTTTGCCGGGATGTTCATCCTCGGCTATATGCAGGGCGTCGTTCGCCGCCTCGTGGGGATCGGGACCACGCTCCTGTCGCTGCTCGTGGCGGCCCAGCTCCGGGACCCACTCGGGTCGTTCCTGGCATCGAACTGGACGCAGTACACACGCGACTACAACTACATGCTGGCGTTCGGGTTCGTATTCCTCGCCGGCTTCATCGGGTCGCTGATCGCGACCCAGTTGTTCTTCAAGCCCGTGCCGCTGTTCGCGAAATACCCGGTCCTGGACGAGTTACTCGGGGGATTCCTGGGCCTCCTCCAGGCTGCGCTCTTTCTCTCCGCGTTCTTTCTCATCACCGATCCGTTCTTCACCGTCTCCGGCACCGTGGCCCGAGGCAATGAGATCGTCTTCATCCGTCAGTTCCACGAGGCGTTCCAGGCGACCGTCACGGAGTCAGTCGTCCGGAATCAATTCGTTCCCGCCCTGCTCTTCTTCTTTGGCGGACTCTTTCCATCAGACGTGACATCCGTCTTCCGGAACTGAGCGCGATACTCGTCGCTCGTCCCAGCCGGACAGGGCGGTAACGTGGACGGTCGGTCGATCGAGCTCCTGGAATTCCCGCTCGTCCGGGAGCGGTTGGCCGCCCACGCATCCTTCGGCCCGGGCCGCCGCCTGTGCGAGTCGCTCGTGCCCAGCGCTGAGTCCGTGCTCGTGGCGCGAGCCCTCGACGAAACGGATCAGGCTCGGGCGCTGCTCGAGGAGCGGCCGGGCCTCGGCGTGGGGGGCGCCCATGACATCGGGCCGGCGGTCGATCGCGCTACCCGGGGAGGGCGTCTCGATCCGGCCCAGTTTCTCGAGCTCGCAGACACCCTTGAGGCCGCGACCCGGCTGCGCAGTGCCCTGGCCGAGGACCGGCGACCGCTGCTCCGGGATCTGGCGCCGGAGCTTCACCCGTTGCCCGTCATCCGAACCACGCTGGCGCGATCGTTCGATCCGGCCGGCGAGCTGCTCGATACCGCGTCCGCCAGGCTCGGGTCTCTCCGGAGCGCTGTTCGGGTCGCCTACGATCGACTCCGGCGGCGCCTGGATTCGCTGATCGGTTCCGAACTTGGCAGCGCGCTCCAGGAACCGATCATCACGCTCCGGAATGGTCGCTATGTCGTCCCGGTCCGCGCCGATGCCCGGAGCAGGGTCAAGGGCATCGTCCACGATGCCTCGGGATCGGGGCAGACGCTGTTCGTCGAGCCGCTCGTGATCGTCGAGCTTGGAAACGCCTGGCGCGAGGCACAGGTCGCGGAGTCAGAGGAAGTCGCCCGGATTCTCGATGAGCTCTCAGCGCTCGTTGCCGTCCACGCGGATCCTCTCCGGGAGACGCTCGGAGCACTCGCCCGGTTCGACTTCTGGGCCGCCAAGGCCGCCCTTGCGGCCGAGATGGACGGGGTGCGGGCGGAGATGGCCACCCGGACTGAAATCAACCTGCTGCAAGCCAGGCATCCTGGGCTCAGTGGTCGCGTGATCCCGATCGACGTCCGTCTTGGCGACGGTTTCACCGCCCTGGTCGTGACAGGGCCGAATACCGGTGGCAAGACCGTCACGCTGAGGACCCTCGGGCTGCTGTCGCTGATGCACCAGGCTGGTCTTCACGTTCCAGCGGCGCCCGGGAGTCGTCTGGCGATCCTTTCGAACGTCCTGGCGGATATCGGCGATGAGCAATCGGTCGCGCAGTCGCTGTCCACCTTTTCCGGCCATCTGCGCGCGATCATCCGAATCGTGGAGGAGGCGGGACCCGGAACGCTCGTGCTGCTCGACGAGCTCGGAGCTGGCACCGATCCGACCGAGGGTTCAGCTCTTGCCCAGGCGTTGCTGGACCACTTCATCCACGCCGGGGCGCTGGTCGCTGCAACGACCCACTACGCGGAGCTGAAGGCCTACGCACATACAGCGCCCGGCGCCTCGAATGCCGCGGTCGAGTTCGATCTGGCGACGCTCAGCCCGACCTATCGCCTCTCGATCGGGCTGCCCGGAGGGTCCCAGGCGTTCGCGATCGCGGAGCGGCTCGGTTTGCCCGACGGGATCGTCGCGGACGCTCGGGCCCGCCTGACCGACGCCCAGCGCACGTTCGAGGCGACACTCGCCCAGATTCGCGAGTCGGAAGGGGCAACCACCGATGCCCTGGCCAACGCACGTGCCGCCGAGATCCGCGCGGCGGCGGCATTGGCCGCGGCGAACGAGGATCGTCGCCAGGCTCGCCGTGAGCGTGACGAGGCCCTGCAGACGACCCGGGTGGAGGGTGAACTGCTCCTGTCGCAGGTGCGGGCGGAAGTGCAGGCCCTGAGGATGACGCTGGAACGCGGACAACTGGCCGCACCGGCGCTCGACGAGGCACTCGCCCGGATCGAGGGTTCAGCGGCCCGGTTGCCGGGTGCATCAGCCGAGGATCCCTCGGTGGCTTTCGCGCCGCCGGCTGCCCATGTCTGGGCGGTGGGGGATCGAGCGCGGAGCCGATCCGGCGGATGGGAGGGTCGAATCTCGGCGATCGAGCGCGGTGGCGAGATGGCGATGATCGAATCTGGGGCCATGCGGGTCCGTGTCCAGGTGTCTGATCTGGAGGACGCGCTCGACATTCCCGGCATCACGTCGCGTTGGCGTGCGTCCGATGGCCCAGCCGAGCTGTCATCGACCCAGGTAATTCAGATGGAGCATGCGCGAAACGTTCCCTCCTCGCTCGACCTCCGTGGGGCCAGGGTCGAGGAAGCGATCGAGGCGCTGGATCGGTACCTCGGGGACGCATCGCTGGCGAACCTCCCGCGGGTCACGGTGATCCACGGTATGGGAACGGGGGCGCTACGAGATGCGGTTCGGACCGCCGCCGCTGCGCATCCGTTGACCGGCGAGGTCCGACCCGGTGGCCGGGGCGAGGGTGGTGACGGTGCGACGGTGGTCAGCCTCGGCTGACGGGCCTACGCCGGCGGCGGGGGAGTCGGCGGGTCCGTCGGCTTGCCCTTCGGCTTGGGCGTGACGTCCGAGCTCGGCAACGTCGTGTCGCTCGGGGCCGGCGTCGGTTCGAGGCATGGCGTCGGCAACGGTGAGCCGAACGGATCGACGGTCGCGAATGGATCGATCACCGTGCCGGGATCGCAGAAGGGTGGAGGTGCCGGGGCACAGACTTCGGTCGGCGGGAAGGTGCCGCCCCACGTTCTGCCGAACGGCGCGAAGCTGTTCAGGTAGAAGTAGGTTGTCCGCGTCTTGAGCGGTCCACCGGCGACACCAGAGCCGATTGCCGCTCGAGCCGCCCAGCCCTGGGTGAACTGCTGCCAGCTCGGGAAGCGGGGCTCGACGCGGCTGAAGTCGAGGAACCCCTGCTTCACCATGGGGCCGGTGCAACCGTCCTGCCAGAGCAGGCCAGTGGTCTCGTCGATATCCAGCTCGACATGGAGATCGTCCCTTCGCGTGGGGACGGTGCCCTGGATGTAGATCTCCTTGACCGTCGCCACGGTGTACGGGCCTGGCAGCAGTCCGCTGAACGCGTCGACGGTTGCGGTCTCGATCCCCTTGGGGGCCTTGAAGGTCGCAACCGGCGTGCCCTCGGTGATCTCGGTCAGGATTCGGGACCACACCGGGGCCGACGAATCGAGGCTCAGGCTGCCACTGTTGGGCGTCGAGTCGGAATTGCCCATCCAGACGCCGACGGCGAGGGCTGGGGCAACCGGATCCTCGGGCGGGGCCACGAACCCGAACGCCAGCACGTCCTTGTTGTCGGACGTCGTTCCGGTCTTGTACGCGGCGGGGCGTCGCTTGCCGGCTTCGGCGATGTACCACTTGCCCCAGTAGGGGTTCACGTTCTTGATCGTGTTGCCCTGCAGGATGTCCGTGACGATATAGGCCGCCTGGGGGGAGACGACCTGCGTCCCGGCCGTTGATTGAACGGGTTGGGACGGGTAGATCAAGGCCCCGCTGCTGTCGCGAACTTCCACGATCATCTGACGCGGGCGGAGGACCCCGCCGTCCGCGATTGCACCATAGGCCGAAAGCAGCTCGATGGGGTGGATCTCCAGCGTCCCGATCGACATCGACGTGACAGGTATGGCCCCACTTTGGAAGGTCAATCCGAAGTCCTTGAACCGCTGGAAGAGATGGTCGAGGCCGTTGATCAGGCCGGCCTTAATGGACGGAATGTTGAGTGAGAACTGGAGCGCCGATCGAAGGCGCACCGGCCCGCGCTCGCGCTGATCCGACTGGGTCGGGATGAAGGGCTTCGTACCGCCGAAGTCGGTCGTGACGTCCATGAGCATGGTGGAGGCGGTCATCGTCCCGTCGTTGATGCCCGTGATGTAGTTGAGGGGTTTGATGGACGAGCCGGGTTGCCGATATCCGTCGGACAGGACATCGAATTGCGGCTGGAAGGTGACGTCACCGGCCGCGTAGTACGCGGCACTCCCGGCATAGGCCAGAACCTGCCCGGTCCGGTAGTCGAGGACGGCGGAAGCGGCGTTGTGGATATTCCGATCCTTGAGCGCCTCAATCCACTTCCAGTCGGCTTCGGGGATCCCGAGCGCCTTGAGCGATTTCGCTGGATCCTTGAAGTTGGACACCCTGGCCGCCGCGTACAGCCACTTGTCAACGACCTTCTGCATCGTCCAGTCAAGCGTCGTGACGATCTTGTAGCCGCCGGTATCGACCTGCTCACACGAGTCGGCGTTTTCCGGGCCGCACAGGATGGCCCCCAGTTGCTTGCGGACCTGCCAGACGAAATGTGCCGCCTTCCAGGGCGTCGATCCCTGCTTGGAGAGGACAACTGGAGCCTTCTTCGCCGCCTCGTATTCGGCAATAGTGTGCTTCGAACCGGACAGCACGCTCCGGGTTTCCATCAGGTCGAGGATCTTGTTGCGGCGGAGTACGACCTCCGACTCCAGCGGGACCACGAGTTGCACGCTCTTGGCGGGACACTCGTCGCCGGTGGCTACGGGAACGGCGCACTCCCTGATGGCGTTCCTGACCAGGTCGAATTGCGTCGGTGACTGGGGGATGGCGGCAAGAATGGCGACTTCGGCCAGCGTCAGTTCATCCATGCTCTTGTTGAAATAGCCGCGTGCGGCCGCCGCGATGCCGTAGCTCTGGTTACCGTAGAAGTTCTGGTTCAGGTAGGCCGTGATGATCTGTTTCTTCCCGTCCTGGTCCGGGAATGCCTGGGTCAGGCGGATCGACTGGATGATCTCCCGGATCTTGCGCTCGTAGACCGATCCGGAAAACGCCTGATCCGGGAGCAGCCGGGCACGAACCAGCTGCTGGGTGATGGTTGACCCGCCACGCGGCCGGCCGGTCAGGGTGTCGAGCGTGGCGCTGATGAACCCGCCGAGATCGAAGCCCGGATTGCTCCAGAAGTCCTTGTCCTCGACCGCAGTCGTGGCGTCCAGGAGTTCAAGCGGGATCTGGTCGAACGTGACGAGCTCACGTTTGTGCTCGCCGAGACGGGCGAGTTCGATCGTGCCCGTCCGATCGTAGATGATCGACGGCTGGTCGAATCCGAGGTCGGCGAATGCCTTGCTCGGGTCCGGGAGATCGCGGCTGTAGTAGGCATACGCGCTGACGCTGGCGATGAACGTCACGCCGCCGAGCGCGAGGAAGCTCGCGAACAGAAGGATTGGGATCGCCAGCGCGGCCCTGCGGGCGGATCCGCCGCCTCCCCGTCCACGTCGCGCTGCGCCGGTGCGGCGGTGGCGCTGGCGACGGGACAGACTGGTCTGCATATCGGCGGCGACGATACCATAGGGTCGTGCTGAACCCTCCGTCCATGCCCTCGCGTTCCGCCGCGCGCCCCGCCGGGCTGCCGTGACGACCTTCGCCCCAGGCCCATCCGGGCTGCTCGACGAACTGCGCTGGCGCGGGATGTTTCATGCCGCCTCGGACGGGCTCGAGACGCGATTGGCTACTGGCCAGGCGATCTCCGGGTACAACGGCTTCGACCCCTCGGGTCCGTCGCTCCACATCGGTCACCTGGTCCCGATCTTCGGTCTGATTCACCTCCAGCGGCACGGCGGACGGCCGATAGCGGTCGTCGGTGGCGGGACGGGCATGATCGGCGATCCATCGGGGCGCTCATCCGAGCGGAACCTGCTCGATGCCGACACGCTGGCCGCGAATGCCGCGGGTCTGCACGCTCAACTCGAGCACTTCCTCGATTTCTCGGGTCCTCGCGGTGCGGTCATGGTCAATAACCTGGACTGGCTCGGATCGATGTCGATGATCGAATTCCTGCGCGACGTCGGGAAGCACTTCACGGTGCCGTACATGCTGGCCAAGGACTCGGTCCAGGTGCGCCTCGACCGCGGCCTGTCCTACACCGAGTTCAGCTACATGCTGCTGCAGTCGGTGGACTACCTCCACCTGCACCGGACCATGGGCGTGGAACTGCAGATGGGCGGCGCCGATCAGTGGGGCAACATCACGGCCGGCCTCGAGCTAATCCGACGGAGTTCCGCGGGAGGAATTGCCGACGGGGACGGCGTATCCGCGAGTGAGTCCGCCTCGGCCTTCGCGCTGGCGTACCCGCTGTTGCTCAACTCATCGGGGGCGAAGTTCGGGAAGTCGGCCGAGGGCGAGTCGATCTGGCTCGACCCGACACGGACGAGCCCGTTCGCGTTCTACCAGCACTGGCTCAACTCGGACGATCGCGACGTCGGCGTGTATCTGCGCTGGTTCACCACCATGACGCCCGATGAGATCGAAGGACTCGAGGCCGAGCTGGTGGCGCGTCCATCGGCCCGTGCGGCCCAGAAGGCGCTGGCCCTCGATGTCACCGGCCGGACCCACGGGGTAGGACTCGCCCGGCAGATGGCCGACGATTCGGCGGCGCTATTCGCCGCGGATCCCATCAGCGACGCCGCCCTCCTTGAGCGGCTGTGGCGGAGCGTTGGTGGCTTCAGCGTTCCATCGGCGTCGGCCGAGGGGTTGGTTACAGGCGTCCTGGCAGCGGCCGGCGTCTTCGCCTCGAACGGCGAGGCCCGGAGAATGATTCAGAACGGCGGGCTCATGATCAATGGAGCGGCCGTCGTGGACCCATCGGCGGTCATGCCGCAGCCGATTGCCGGGTCCTGGTGGGAAGTGCGGATCGGCAAGCGCCGTCGGGAGATCGGCCGACAGATCGGCTAGGACCGGCGAGCGCCGCCATCCGTTGCCGTGGCCAAGACCGCGCCGTCATCGTCCGTGTCGGGACTGGAGCACCTGGATCACGGCTGCGGGCTGAACATCACGTTCGGCAAGCAGGACGAGGGCGTGATACAGCAGATCGGCCATCTCCTCGGCAATTGACCCCGCGGTGGCCTCCCGATCGCCCAGCGTTGCCTCAGCGGCGGCGTCGTTCTTGGCGGCCATCAGGACCTCGGTCGCCTCTTCGACGACCTTGCGCGCGGCACCGTCGACGCCACCGGACAG
>JBDTOF010000252.1:0-1829 GCA_039933375.1 Chloroflexota bacterium | reverse complement strand
GAGCCGGTCAGCCGATCGCCGCGATCGTGCCCCTCTCGGATCTGGCCGCGCTCGAACCCGCAGCCGTGCGGCAACGTCGCCACGCCGCGCTCGAGTCGCTCGTGCGTGCGACCCATGGGCAGAGCTCGGGTTCGTCGATCGACGCCGCTGCGCAGGTGCGTGCCGATCGTGACCGTGGCCACGAGCAATGACCTTTCTGGCCCCGCTGCCGCCGGTGGTCGTCGATGCCTCGATCGCCATCGAACTCGTCCTTGACGGCTCCGCAAGCATCAAGGCGGAATGGGCATCGTGGATCGATCGGGATCGCCTGATTCTCGCTCCTGCCCTGTTCTGGCTCGAAGTGGCGAATGCGCTCCTGCGCGGCCAGAAGCTGCCCGCATCCGATGTGTCGCTCCGCCTCGACGGCCTTGAGGCCGCGGGGCTCGAGACCGGCGATCGGGGAGCTCAAGGGGCGCGCGAGGCGACCGACCTGGCCGCCCGACACGGCCTGACGGTGTACGACGCGGCCTACCTGTGGCTGGCGATTGAGGTCGATGGCGAGCTCGCGACCCGGGATCTCGCCCTGGCCAGGGCAGCGACCGCTGAGGGCATTGCGCTCGCGATCGATTGAGCCCGTACCGCTACATCCGGAAGACGCCGAACTTCGTCTCTGGGATCGGCGCATGACCGGCGGCTTCGATGCCCATCGACAACACGCGCCGGGTGTCGAGTGGGTCGATGATCCCGTCGTCCCACAATCGGGCCGTGGCGTAGTACGGGTTGCCCTCGAGCTCGTATGCCTCGAGGATCGGGGCCTCGAATGCGTCGCGGGCGGCATCGTCGGCGATATCGGTACGGACGCTCGAGAGCACGCGTGCCGCCTGTGGTCCGCCCATGACGCTGATCCGGGCGTTCGGCCAGGTCCACAGGAAGCGCGGGGAATAGGCACGTCCGGCCATCGCGTAATTGCCGGCACCGAAACTCCCGCCGATCAGGATCGTGAACTTGGGCACGGCCGCGGACGCCACCGCGGTCACGAGCTTCGCCCCATCCTTGGCGATCCCGCCGGCTTCGTATTCCCTCCCGACCATGAAGCCGGTGATGTTCTGGAGGAATACGAGCGGGATCCGGCGTTGGCAGGCGAGCTCGATGAAATGCGCGCCCTTGAGCGCCGACTGGCTGAACAGGATCCCGTCATTGGCGAGGATCGCCACGGGCCAGCCATCGAGGTGCGCGAACCCGGTGACCAGCGTCTCGCCATACAGCGGCTTGAACTCGTGGAAGCGGCTGCCATCGACGAGCCGGGCGATGAGCTCCCGGACCGGCACGGGACGCCGGGAATCGGCGGAGATCGCCGAGTAGAGATGCGCACCACCACCCGCACCCGAGGGATCCACGACCGGAGCCTCTGGCTCGCGCCGATCCCAGGGGCTCGGTGGGGCCTTTCGTTCGAGGTGCCGCACGATCGATCGACCGAGCGCCAGCGCGTGCTCGTCATCGAGCGCCTCGTGGTCGGCGACGCCGCTGATCCGTGCATGGACATCGGCCCCGCCCAGGGTTTCGGCATCGACGTCCTCGCCGGTGGCGGCCTTCACCAGCGGCGGACCGCCGAGGAAGATCGTCCCGGTGCCCTTGACGATCACGGTCTCATCGGACATCGCCGGGACGTACGCGCCGCCGGCGGTCGAGGAACCCATGACGAGGGCAACCTGCGGGATCCCCTCGGAACTCATCCGGGCCTGGTTGTAGAAGATCCGCCCGAAGTGCTCGCGATCCGGAAAGACCTCGGCCTGGAGCGGCAGGAACGCACCGCCGCTGTCCACGAGGTAGACGCACGGCAGGCGATTCTC
>JBDTOF010000251.1:0-1528 GCA_039933375.1 Chloroflexota bacterium | reverse complement strand
TCCGCGTCGAGGAAGTGCGTCAGCGGCAGGCTGCCCTCGTTGCGGATCCCATCCGCCGGCGTCACCGAAATCACGTTGGCGAGATAGGCCTTCTGGTGCCACAGCTCTGGCGCGTTCGTTGCCTCGTCGAGCACGTGGTCGATGAGCGCGGACAAGGCGATCTCGGGCCGCTCCGGCGCGATCCCGAACGACCGCTCTGCAAGTCGCCGAATCATGATCCGGGCGTTGTAACGATGCCCCTGGACGGCACCGGAATAGCCGGGAATCCCGTGCTTCTTGAGCCCGGACGCCCCGGAGGTGATGGTACCGGCGAAATGAATGCCGGGAACGGTGGCGCTCTCCCAGAACGGCGTCTGGGCCGGCATCCGGCTCTGTCCGAAGGTCGCAACGCCGAGATCGGGCAGGTCCAGCAGCGGGCAGGTGAAGCCCGTCGCCGAGATGACCTCGTCGGCCTCGACCGACACCGGCAGCCCGTTGTCACTACGACGGAGATCGACCCGGATGCCGCCGTCGACCCGGCTGAGCCGATCGATGGAGGCCGCCAGGATGTCCACGCCGCCTCCCATTGCGGCGTCCTCGAACGGCTGCACATAGCGTGCGCGAACACCGACGAGCGAGTGCGTCTCGACCGAGGTCTTGGCCGGCGAAGGCGACGCCAAGGTGATCCGGCGGGCGTACTTCAGCAGGCCAGATGCCAGCTCGAACCCCGAGTTCTGCTTGCCGATGATGAACAGCCGGCGGCCGGTGTAGCTCTCGGCGTTGCGGGTATCCGCGTAGTGGACCGCGTGCTCGATGCCGGGGGTGGCCGGCGAGAACGGCTGTGCGACGCCAACGGCGAGGATCAACGTGGCACACGAGTACTCGCCGTCCGAGGTCGTCAGGGTGAATCGTGGTCCATCGGCGGTCTCATCGCGGTGCGTCGACTCCCAGCGACAGTCGTAGCGAACGGCAATGCCCGCGCGGTCCGCGAAGGCCGTCAGGCTGGCTTCCATCTCGGGGCGAGACGGGAAGTCCGACGAGCCATCGAGGAACTCGGTCTGGAGGCCGCGCAATTCCGGCTCATAGGCGATGAGGCTGTTCCAGTCCCATCGCTCAAAGGCCCGGGTCGTGCGCTCGGCCGAGGTATACGGCTTGGTCCAGGACAGCAGTCGCTGGAAGAACGGCCAGCGGCGGAACATGCCGCCTGGCCCGGCATCCGCCGACAGGACCGCGTGCCCGATCCCGTGGTGCCTAAGTTCATAGGCGACCTGGAGCGCACCAGGGCCCGATCCGATCACGACGACCGGGTAGTGGCCGGGCGGGAATGGCCGCTGCGGATCCTGCATCGTCCCGCTCAACTTCGGGCGCGATTGGCGTTTCGGAGACGTCTCGACTGGACCTGGAGCATGCGGTAGGTCACCTGGGGATGCTCGATCAGAAACCCTTCCAGGGCGACGCCCGGGAGGGCGATGCAGCGGAGCGGCCGGTTGGCCACCACGTCCGCCGTCGGCGACTCGCCGAGCATGATCGACACCTCGCCGAAAAAGTC
>JBDTOF010000250.1:0-4732 GCA_039933375.1 Chloroflexota bacterium | reverse complement strand
GGGGCACCGGTCGCCGGCATGCAGAACGGTCCGGTCCTCCTCGTCATGCCGACGGCCATCCCATCGGTCGTGGCGGCGGAACTGGTCCGCCTCGCCCCAGCCCGGGTCGTCATCCTCGGCGGCACCGGCGCCGTGTCCGATGCCGTGATGGCCATGCTTGCCTCGATGTTCGGGGCCCTGTGATCACGGAAGCTCCCCAGCTGGTATCGCGTTCCGGCCCCGCCTCGTCACAGGCTAGACTCGCCTCAATGGCAGCACCGGACGATCACGGAGCAGCGGCATCTGACGGTCTTCTCGGGACCGGAGCGTGGGTCGTCCTGCCGACGTTCAACGAGGCCGAGAACCTGCCGGGTATCGCCGCGGCCATCCTCGCCGCTCTGCCGGGTGCCACGCTGCTGGTGGTCGACGACAACTCACCGGACGGCACGGGCGTCCTGGCCGACGGTCTCGCCGCAGCGGATCCACGCGTCCGGGTCCGTCACCGGACAGCAAAACAGGGCCTCGGTCGGGCCTATCTCGATGGCTTCCGGGTGGCCCTCGACGCGGATGCGCAGGTGATCATCCAGATGGATGCCGACTGGTCCCACGATCCCGGCTCACTTCCGTCACTCCTCGCCCCGATCACCCGGGGTGACGCCGATCTCGTCGTCGGGAGTCGCTACACGCGAGGCGGGCAGGTACTCAACTGGGGCCTCGGGCGGCGTCTCGTATCGCGCGGGGGCAGCCTGTTCTCGCGGGTCGTGCTCGGCCTCCGGCCCCACGACCTGACGGGTGGGTTCAAGGCCTGGCGCGCGACCTCGCTGGCGGCGATCGAATTCGAAGGGATCCACGCGGGCGGCTACGTCTTCCAGATCGAGATGACCCATCGGGCGTCGCGAGCCGGAACCCGGGTGACCGAGGTGCCGATTACCTTCCGGGATCGGCGCGTCGGTCAATCCAAGATGTCCCGGCGGATCATCGTCGAGGCGCTGCTCGTGGTCGTCCGGCTCCGGGCCGAGGAGCTCCTGTCCGGAGTCCGTCGTCGCTGAGCGGGCCTAGCGCTCCCTGATCCCCTGGTCCGGTGGTGTGCCTTCCACGATCGCGTAGGGGTACGACAGCGCGAGCACCTGGACGTAGGTTTGCCCGGCCGTCAGGGTGACGGCTTGGTGATCGGGTCCGAACAGGAGCGTCGGAGCGTCGATCGCGGCCTTCCTCCAGGTCCCATGGATCACCTGCCCGTTGGACGAGATGATCGCCTCGCCCGAGCCGACGTCCTCCGCCTCCAGCCGCTTCTTGCTGGGATGTCCATCGTTGAGCGGCCCGAACCGCACCTTCAGGATCACCACGTTGCTCGGCGCGACCGGTTGGCCGTCGCCCGCATCCACCTGCTGCGTCGTGGACTTGTCGATGAACCGGGGGTAGGTGTTCGTAAGCGCGTCGTATCGATAGCTGATCGTCTCGTACGGGTAGATGACGACGATCGCCATTCCGGTCGGGCGCTTCCAGCTCGAGCCAGCCGGCCCGAAGGTCCACGTTGGCGTCATCGGGACATCGGCGGCCCCGACGATCTTCGCAATCGCGCGAAGGTGTCTGCCGTCGGTGTACTCGTTGTGCGGTGCCAATCGCGTCTTGTCCCGCCACATCTGGGTGCCCTCGAACCGGAACCCATCGGCGTTATAGACGAGCTCACCCCGGCCCTTTGAGCGGAGGGTCGCGAGGGCGTTCGGCGCACCACCGACATGGACGTACAGCGCCTTCCACTCGGAGGCCCACTCGATGAAGTACTGGCGAGCACTGCGGATCGGGCCAACCGTGCCCGGAACGGTTTCCTGGAAGATCATCATGTAGCGCGGAATTCCGCCCTCGGCCGGGACCTGCCAGACCTGGGATGCAGCGTTGAATCCCGACTGTGGCCGCGCGTCTCGATGGTCATCGACCATGACCGCGACCACGTGCTGCATCGACGCCTCTACCGATACGGGCAGGCCAGTGAGCGGAGCCGGGACGAGGATGGGCGTCGGTTCAGGGGTCGGGGTCGGCGCAGGCGTGGGCACCAGGACCACCAAGTCCGTGGGCGATGGCGAAGGGCTGCCCGTCAGACCGAGGGCGGCGAGGTCGCCACCCGTGGAGGGCGCCCGGCCGTCGCTCACCATCGTCGCGGCGAGGGACCCAGCACCCACCCCGACGACCGCCGCGAGCAGCAGCAGACCACCCAGCATGATCGTTCGTGCGCCGTTGCCGGCAGGGCCGAAATTCGGAATCTTCACCCGGACCTCGTCGAGCGGGCTCTTCGGCCGCGCCGGGCGCAGAATAGCGGAGCGTGCCGAGACTCATGTACCACGAGGTTTCTGACGATGACCAACAACGATCCTGACGCCACCCCGCCAGTTGCAACGAAGCCCCGCCGCAGTCGTGCGCCCACGAAGGCCGTGAAGCCCACTCCGCCCACCGAGCCCGAGCCCGTCGTCCAGCTTGACGAGTCCCCGCCCGGGATCGATGAGGACGGCGCGTGGATCGAGGCCGACGCGGTGGAGGTCCACCAGGGAGCCATCGGACGGGTGGATGCGACCGACGTGGCCGTGACCCAGGGGGCCATCGGAGCCGCGCGCGCAGACCGCGTCTCGGTCGAGATGGGGGCCCTCGGAGCGGCCCTCGGCGGCGAGGTGAGCGTCTCGCAGGGTGCCGTCGGCACGATCCTCGCCCGCGAGGTTCGCGTCGAGCAGGCGTTCGTGCGGACGCTGCTCGCCCAGGAGGTCTCGATCCACCGGCCATCGGCCGTGGTCTTCCTCCTGGCCCAGAAGGTCTCCGGCGAAGTCAAGGTGCTCCTCGACTGGCGCGGCGCGCTCGCCTTCGGGGCTGCGTTCGGGATCCTGTCGAACCTCCTCGGTCGGGGCCGGCGAAAGTCCTGAGCGTGCCCTTCGATATACTTCACCTTCAGTCTCGGGACATCGCGCCGGGACGATCCATCGAAGTCGCGCTGCCCTCGCGCGCGGCTCGGAGCCGCAGCAGGAGCCACGAAACACCTTGGTGATCGACGCAACCGCGCGGGTCCATCCAACAGCCGATCTGGAAGATGACGTGGTCGTCGGCGCCGGCACGAGCGTCTGGCATCGAGCCCAGATCCGGACCGGGGCACGGATTGGCGCGGAGTGCGTCATCGGGCGCGACGTCTTCATCGACGAGGGCGTCCAGATCGACGATCGAGTGAAGATCCAGAACGGGGCCCTCGTCTACCACGGCGTGACGGTCGAGAGCGGGGTCTTCATCGGCCCCGGAGCGATCCTCACCAACGACCGCTATCCGCGGGCAATCACCCCAACCGGCGAGCTCGCCCGGGCCGACGACTGGGTGGTCAGCCCGATCGTCTTGCGTCACGGCTCATCGATCGGTGCGGGCGCGGTCGTCGTCGCGGGTACGGAGGTCGGGAGCTTCGCGACCGTCGGTGCCGGGGCAATCGTCACGCGCAACGTGCCGGCCCATGCCCTGGTCGTCGGAAGCCCTGCCCGTCGGATCGGCTGGGTCTGCGCCTGCGGTTCGCGTCTCCTCGACGCTGACGGGGAACCAGCACAAGCAAAGCCACCGCCCTATGCCACGCATCCCGAAATGCACTGCACCACCTGCAGCCGCTCGTATCTGTTTCATCCAGACGCCGATGCGCTCGAGGAGCGCCCACGGTCTGCCCAGGGAGTACCTGCATGATTCCAATTGCTCGCCCGGATCTCGGACAGGAGGAGATCGACGCCGTCGCCGACGTGATCCGCTCCGGGATCATCGCCGCCGGACCGCGCGTCCGCGAACTCGAAGCGGCCTGGGCCGAATACTGCGGGGTCCGCCACACGATCGCGGTCGCCAATGGAACGCTCGGTCTGATGGCCATCCTGGATCAGCTGGGGATTGGGCCGGGTGACGAGGTAATCACGGTCAGCCACACCTTCGCAGCCACTGCCAACGCGATCCTGTCGACGGGTGCCGTGCCGGTCTTCGTGGATATCGAGCCCGACACCTACCTCATCGACGCGAAGCGGATCGAGGCGGCCGTCACGCCCCGAACCCGAGCGATCATGCCGGTCCACCTGTTCGGCCTCGTGGCGGATATGGACATGATCGGCGCCATCGCCGACCGGCACGGACTCGCGGTCGTGGAGGATGCCTGCCAGGCGCATGGCGCCACGTTCCGCGGCCGGCGGGCCGGGAGCTTCGGGCACGGGGCGTTCAGCCTCTACGCGACCAAGAACATGACGACCGCCGAGGGCGGCTTCATCACCACCAATGACGACGCGCTGGCCGACCGACTGCGGCTCTACCGCAACCAGGGGATGCGCACGCGCTACCAGTTCGAGATGCTCGGCTACAACTATCGGATGACCGACATCAACGCCGCCATCGGCCTGGTGCAGCTGTCCAAGCTGGATCGGAACACCGCGCGCCGCCAGGCGATCGCCGCGGCGTATGACGAGGGCTTCGCGGACCTGCCCGTGACAACGCCCACCGTCCCGGATGGACGGACGCACGTCTACCACCAGTACACCCTGGATGTGGGTCCGGAGCGGGACGCGATCATCGAGGCGATCAAGGCCGGTGGCGTCGGCGCCGACATCTACTACCCGATCCCGGTCCATCGCCAGCCGTACATCCAGGAGCGCGGCCTGCATGCCGACCTGCCGGTCACCGATCACGCGGCAGAGCGCACGATCGCGCTGCCGATGTACCCGGGCATGACGCCCGAGGATCAGGCAACCGTGATCGAGGTCGT
>JBDTOF010000249.1:0-5019 GCA_039933375.1 Chloroflexota bacterium | reverse complement strand
GAGGCCCTCGAGACGATCCAGGCGACCGTCGGCGCGCAGACCGTGGAGGCGATCCCAACGCGAATTGCGGCGCTCCAGGACGAGCTTCGAGAGACGCGTCGTCGCCTCAAGGCCGGCGCGGCTGGCTCGGGAGGCGCCGCAACGCCCGAGGCGCTCGCCGCCGGTGCGGTCGAGATCGCGGTGGGCGTCCACGTGGTCTCGGCTTCGGGGGCCTGGAGCGACCTTGACGCGATGAAGAGCGTCGCGAAGGCGGTCCGGACCTTGCGCCCGAGCAGCGCGATTGCGCTCTTCCTCGATGCCGACGAACCGCAGGTCTTCGTCAGCGTGTCCGATGACCTGGTTGCGCGCGGCATCTCGGCGGGAGAGATCGTTCGGCGCGCCGTGCCCGCCCTCGACGGGAAGGGTGGAGGCCGGCCGGAGATGGCGCAGGGTCGAGGGTCTCGCCGCGAGGGACTGGTCGATGCGCTGGCGGCTGTCGAGGCCACCGTCCGCGAGGCCGCCGGCGCCCCGTGACCTTTCTGCGACGCCTCTGGAACCGCGAGGGCGACCCGGATCCGATGACGGCCTGCACCGCCCTCGATATCGGAACGGAGTTTGCCAAGGCGCTGGTCTTCGATATCGACGAGGACGGTACGGGCGTCGTCCGTGGCGTTGGCCGAAAGCGGCAGGGCCTGTCGCACATGCAGTCGGGCACCGTCGCGGACATTGCCGCCGTGGTCGACAACTGCTCGGTCGCGCTGCAGGAGGCCGAGGAGATGGCGGGCTTTCGACCGACCCAGGTCGTGATCGGGATCGCCGGCGAGCTTGTCAAGGGCTTCACCACGACGCGTTCACAGGAGCGAGCCCGGCCCGAGGTGCCGCTGACCGAGGCCGAACTCCAGAAGTTGATCGAGGGTGTCCAGCGCGAGGCTCTGCGCGAAGCGGAGCGATCCGTAACCTGGGAGACCGGTCTCGCCAACGTCGACGTCCGCCTCGTCCACGCGGCGGTCGTGGGTGCCTGGATCGATGGCTACGCGGTCTCGAACCCCGTTGGGTTCAAGGGCCGCCACGTCAAGATCGCCATCTTCGACGCGTTCGCTCCGTTGGTTCACCTCGGTGCGCTGCAGAGTGTCGCCCGACAGCTGAAACTGGATCTCATCGAAGTCGTGGCCGAGCCGTATGCGGTGGCCCGTGCGCTCAACAACGAGCAGGTTCGGCATGGCGGGGCATTGTTCGTGGATGTCGGTGGCGGCACGACCGACGTGGCGCTGGTTCGACAAGGCGGTATCGAGGGCACCCGCATGTTCGCGCTCGGTGGTCGCGCCTTCACGAAGTCGATCGCCGATCGACTCGCGCTGCCGTTCCCGCGGGCGGAGGCACTCAAGGTCGACTATTCACGAGGCATCGCCGGCGACCGCGCCGACGATGTCCGGGCGATCGTCGCCGACGACGTCGCCGTCTGGGCGGCCGGCGTTGAGCTCGTCCTGGAGGAACTCGCGGGTGGCGACCTCCTACCGGGCCGTATCTATCTGTGTGGCGGGGGCTCACGACTCCCGGAGATCCGCTCGGCCCTCGCGTCCCCGGTGTTCTCCGAAGCGCTGCCCTTTGCCCGGCCGCCAGAAGTGACGATCATGTCGCCCGACCAGATCGAGACCATTCGGGATGAGACACAGTTGCTCGTTGACCAGCAGGACGTGACGCCGATTGGCCTGGCGTACCAGGCGATCGAACTCGGACAGGCTGCCGGGACACTCGACACGGCCCTGCGACGCGTCGTCCGGCAACTGCGGATCTGACCATGAGCGCGATCGTCTACCTCGACATCGACGACGAGATCACCTCCGCTGCGGCGCGTCTGCGACTGCTCGATGCGGACCGGATTGCCCTCGTCCTGCCCGCCGGGTCTCGACTCGCGACTTCGCGGATCAACTTCCGGTTGCTGGCCCGGGAGGCGGCTGCCCGGAACAAGACACTCGAAGTCGTGACCGGAGATGCCTCCGCCCGCGCGCTGGCCGCGTCAGCCGGACTGGCCACCCACCTGTCGGTGGCGGCCTTCGAGCATGGTCCTGGCACCGAGACGGCCGAAGCCGACACCGGATCGGGCGGCGAGCCGAGGAAGGCTTGGCGTCAGGCAGGGGCCTCCGTCCCGGACGACGCTGCCACGGTCGTGCTGCGAACCGGCCCGGCGGTCGTTCCCAAGGGTCGGACCCCGGTTCCCCAGGTCGGTCCGCGGCCGCCTTCAGGCCCGGGCCCACGGATGGTCGTGTTCCTGCTGATCCTCGTCGCCGTCCTCGCTGCGGGCGGCGCTGCAGGCCTCCAGCTGCTCCCGAGTGCGACAATCGTCCTGCGCCCGTCGGTCGATACGATCGGTCCGATTTCGCTGAACGTCACGGCGCAACCGGGGATCACTCAGCCAGACCCGATCGGCCTTCTCGTCCCGGCTACCACCTATACGTTCGATGTCGCCGTCTCCGATACATTCCCGGCAACGGGACTGAACGTCGTCGATACCGCTGCCAGCGGGGAGGTGACCTTCTCGAGCCTCAATACCGGCGCGGCCAACCCGATCCCGGAAGGATCGATCGTCAAGACGGAATCGGGGATCGAATTCCGAACGCTCGGCCCGGTGATCCTGCCGACCGCCCAGATCGGCATCGTCGATGGCCGCTTCGTGGTCGTGCCGTCGACCCGGAAGATCGGCGTGGAAGCTGTGTCGCCGGGGCTCGCGGGTAACGTTCCGGCGGGAGCCATCGTCGTCGTGCCCGAGCGGGAGAACTCGAAACGGACCATCGTGAAGAACGACGCCCCGACGTCCGGTGGCACACACATGGAGAACCCCGTGGTTCAGCAGGCCGACATCGACGCCGCGCTGCGAGCGCTGGACGACGCGCTGGCCGCCCAGTTTGCGGTTCAGCTCGCCAGTGCGACTGACGTGCCAGCGGGCACCACCGTGTTCCCCGAGACACGGTCGCTCGCGCCGTCATCGACCGACATCGACCCGACGACGCTCGTGGGGACCGAGGTGGCCTCGTTCCAGCTCGGCCTGACGGCCCGCGGCTCGGTTCTCGGCGTCAACCCTGAGCCAGTTTCGACGCTGGCAGAAGCTCGGATCCGGACTTCGGTCGATCGGGGCTTCGTGCTCGACGAAAGTTCCATCGCGATCAAGGTCGGTTCGCCGATCGTCGCGGGCACGACCATCACGTTCCCGGTCACGGTTCGTGCCACGGAAACGCGCGATGTCGATGAAGCTGCTCTGCGAGCCATGATCCATGGGCTCGGGGTCCCACAGGCGCGAACCGTCCTCGGAGCGTACGGCGCCGTGACGATCACCGTCTGGCCGGATTGGGTCACCACGATCCCCACGAACGACGCGCGCCTCGCGCTAACGATCGAGATCCCACCGGGATCATCGGGTTCGCCGAGTCCGTCGGGAGAGAGCGTGCCGTGAGCCGACTCCTCGGGATCGACCTGGGCGACCGGCGGATCGGCCTGGCGATCGCGGAGCCTGGCCTCGAGCCAGCTCGGCCGCTCTCGACGCTGGCGCGGGCAACCAACGTCGCCGGTGATGCAGCCCGACTGGCCACGGTCATCCGCGACCAGCGGATCACGGAGTTGGTGATCGGCCTGCCAATCAACGCCGACGGCAGCGAGGGACCCATGGCTGAGGCTGCCCGCACCTGGGCGACTGCAATCGGCGGATCGGTCGGGCTCCCGGTCCATCTGCGCGATGAACGGCTCAGCAGCCATCTCGCGGAGGATCGGCTGGGGCCGATGCCCCGTGGGCGGTCTGGTGGCGCGCCGACCCGAATGCAGCGCGAGCGGTACCGAGCGCAGGTTGACCGGGCCGCAGCCGCAATCATCCTGCAGGATGAACTCGACGCGCGGGCTTCGAGTCGAGCCGGGGACCAGGCATGAGCATTCGCGGCGGCCGCGAGCCGCGCCAGCAGGCACGACGGATGGAGCCTGGAGCCTACGAGGGCGCCGACATGCCCTCCTGGCGCGCGTCGGATGGCCGAGGTGGCCCGCCGCCTGGCCGACGACCGGACCGCTCTCGCGGAGGCAAGTCGGGTCTGCCCGGGCTGCTGCGCTTCGTGATCTTCGCCGGGCTGCTTGGCGTGTTCGTGATCGTTTCGGCCCTCACCGTCCTGCGACCACTGGTCCAGCTTGCGGTCGTCAACTGGGCCTGGGAGAACCCTGGATCTCTGCGAGTGAGTTTCGTGGCCGACTTCGTCAAGGCGGATCTCGGCAGTACGCTGACCGACCCGGCGGGCTCGGACGCCACGGAAACCGTGTTCGAGGTACTACCGGGCGATACGCCGGCGCTGCTGGCCACGCGTCTCCGCGATGGTGGTTTCGTGGCGTCCGAGCGCGCTTTCGTTTTCACAGCGGTCCAGGAGGACCTGACCCCGAAACTCCAGACCGGGTTGTTCCTGCTGCGCGGCAACATGACCCCGAAGGAGGTCGTCGAGGCGCTTGCGGGGCCGAGCGTCGTGGTGACCACGGTTGACGTGACGTTCCGCGAAGGCCTGCGTATCGAACAGCTTGTCGCCAAGCTCGAGACGGTCATCTCGGGCGTGGAACCCCAGGCCTTCTATGACCTCGTCTCTGCGCCGACACCAGCGCTCCTGGCCGACTTCCCGTGGCTCAAGCTGCCCAAGGGCGCGGGCCTGGAGGGCTATCTCTACCCGGCGACGTACACCCTGACGACCGCGGCGAATGGCGGGCCGTTCAAGGTCACGACGGCCGACGACCTCGTCCGGATGATGCTGGCGAAGTTCCACGATGCGGTCGGCGACGTTCGAATGAACGTTCCGGAGGCTCGGGGCTTGACCTTCTACCAGATTCTGTCGCTCGCTTCGATCGTCGAGCGCGAGGCCGTCCTCGACGAGGAACGTCCGCTCATCGCCGGCGTCTACCAGAACCGGCTCGATGGGAAGGGCGGCTTGAAGACGATTCTCAACGCCGACCCGACGGTCCTGTATGGGGCGGATACGGTAGCCCTGCGGAAGCTGCCCATCGACGAGTGGGTGAACTACTTCT
>JBDTOF010000248.1:0-2118 GCA_039933375.1 Chloroflexota bacterium | reverse complement strand
TCGTGGCGCTGGGTCGTGAGCGGGTGCTCGAGCGCCTCGACGGAGCGATCAGGTCACTCGAGGCTGCCGACTGACGCCTCGGGTTGGGCCGGGCTCGCGTCCATGCAATGCCCCGTTAACACGCGGCAGTATCCTCGAGGTGATGGCCCGCACGATCCTCGTCGTTGAAGACGAGCCGACGCTCCGCGAAACCCTGGTCGAGGCGCTCCAAGCCGATGGGTTCCGTGTAACGGCGGCGGCGAATGGCCGATCTGCCCTCGAGCGATTCAGGATCGATCACCCGGATCTCGTCCTGCTGGATCTGATGCTGCCTGAGATCTCAGGGATCGACGTGTGTCGGCTGATCCGGGCCGAATCGTCCGTGCCGATCGTGATGCTCACCGCCCGCGGCTCCGAAGTCGACAAGGTTGTTGGCCTGGAGTTGGGTGCCGACGACTACGTCACGAAGCCATTTTCGCTGCGTGAACTGTCGGCCCGAATCAGGGCGATCTTCCGGCGCGGGGAGCAGATCGCCGCCGCCAACGTGCCGGTAGCCATCGACCTCGGCATGGTCCAGGTCGATGTCGCGGGCCACCGGATCCTGCGCGCCGGCGCCGTCGTTCCGGTCAAGCCGAAGGTCTTCGAGTTGCTCGCATTCCTGATCGGGCATGCCGGGCAGGTCGTCACCCGCGATCAGCTACTCGAGCAGGTGTGGGGGTACGACTACGCGGGCGAGACGCGGACCGTCGATGTCCACATCCACTGGCTACGGGCGGCGATCGAAGCCGAACCCAGCAACCCGACGCTCGTCCAGACCATCCGCGGTGTGGGTTACGTTCTGCGGCGTCCCTAGGCCACCACGTGCCCGCTGTTCTGTTCCTCGAGCCAGCGCTGCAGCGGGGCGAAGTACTCGAGGAGGGCGGTGGGGTCCATCTCAGGGGTGATGCAATAGGCTCCAGGGTGTCGAGGAGGTCCAGGAGTTCAAGGTCGCCTACCGTTCGGGCACTCAAAGCGGTGCCATTCGGCGCGAGCGCGATGGTTTGCGGTCAACTTGCCGCAGAGGCCGTGGCTCGATCCCGCGGCGCTTCGGATTCCAGACGTCGACAAGTTGTCCGCGCTCCAGCTGGAGCTGCTGCGCACGCTCCGTGGCCGAGAGGGAGTGGACCTCGGCGACCCCACGTTACCGGTCATCCGCTCGCTCATCGGCCTGACCATCCGTGGGCTCTCCGCTGCGCTCCAGGGCACCGGCTCGGCAGGATCGCCCAACGAGGTCGAGTTGCCGAACCGAAACTTCCCAACCATAATCCGCAGCCATTCGGCAATGGGAGGCGAGCATGGCGCGTCTGATTGAAATGCTGTTGGTGGCGGCGCTCGTTGCTGCCTGCCAGTCCACCGGGACGGCCACGATCGCACCGACGACGGCCGCCGCCACGGCGAGCACCCCAGCAAGCAATGGCGCGCCCACGACGGGTCCAACGACGGCACCCACCAAGCCAGTGACAGTTCCCCGTGTCGCGGACGTGCCGCTCGACGGCACATGCGAGGACGAGAACGTCAGCTGTCTCGGCGCGCTCGAACCGGGAACGACCTACGCCACCAAGGTGTGGGAGCCCACGATGTCGTTCAAGGTGCAGAGCTCCGACTGGGTCAACGTTGCGGACTTGGGTGGTGACTTCGGGCTGTTGTCGAAGCGCGACATCGGCGATGCGATCATGTTCTTCCGCGACGCCCGGTCCGTCGACACGTCGGTAGGCGCCACGGTCACCGACATTGCGGCCTGGCTCGCGACCAATGACGAGCTTACCGTCACGCCCTTCGTGCCGGCCCAGATCGGGGGGCTCACGGGCGTCATGTTGGACATTCGCACACGGCCAGGCGCCACCAGTACGGACCCGACCTGCCCTGTCCAGGTTTGCGTGCAGCTCCTTCGCGGCGACGATCCCGTGCCCAACGATCCCTACCAGTGGCACTGGGACTGGTCAAACGCCGGAACCGAGGTGCAACGGCTCTACCTCCTCCACGGCAAGGACACCGTGATCGCGATCTTCGTCGATTCGCTGGACGGCCTGACGTTCGATGGGCTGACCACGACGTTCGACGAGATGAAGCCAACCATCACGTTCGGCTGATCATCCGGGC
>JBDTOF010000247.1:0-3633 GCA_039933375.1 Chloroflexota bacterium | reverse complement strand
GCCGTGCACGACTAGGTCGCCGCCGGTTCGATCCCATCGTCCAGCGGGGCGCCAGGGGCATCGTAGCAAACGCGACCTAACGGGCCCGTGGCCGATGCCCCGGCTCGGCCGTGGCCGATGCCCAGGCTCGGCCGTGGCCGATGCCCCGGCTCCCCGGCTACTCACGCGCCCCGGCGGAACTCGGCCCAGGCTTCCTCGACGAGGCCGGGATCCGTAAAGAGCTCATAGGCCATCTGAGCGACAAGCGTCGCCGCAAGGAGGGTCGTCTCGTCCGCCTCGGGCATGGCCGCCGCATCACGGAAGAGGACCGAGTGCCCGGGAGTCGAGGTCGAGACGATCGCCAGCTCGGGATGGATGGCCGGCACGACCCAGGAGACATCCGCCATGTCCGTACTCCCCGTCGTCGGATCGTCGCCCTGGTCCACGATCCCGTACGCGGCCGCATTCGCCACCCAGCGATCGGCGAGCGCGCGGTTCGTCCGCATCGTGCGAGAGGCACCCGAAAAGACGACATCGACGGTGGTTTCGGTCGCCAGCGCAGCCGCAGCGCAGAGGTCCTGGAAGCGGCTTTTCATTTGCTCCAGCTGCGCGTCGCGTTCGCTCCGGAGCATGAACCGGCCGACCGTGCGATCCGGGATCGAATTCGCCACATTGCCGCCTTCCAGGATCACGCCATGGACACGGGCATCTGGTCGCAGGGCCTGGCGCCAGAGTCCGACGGAAACGAAGAGTTGAATGAGCGCATCGAGCGCATTGCGGCCGTTCCACGGCTCGACCGACGCGTGGGATTGGAGCCCGTGGAAGGTGACGTCCACGTCGACCGCCGCGAGGGGCGCGATATCGACGTGGTTGCGATCGCAGGGGTGATAGAGGAGAGCTGCGTCGATCCCGTCGAAGAGCCCGTCCTCGATCATTGCGACCTTGCCGCTCCCCCGCTCCTCGGCCGGCGTCCCGAGGAAGACGATCTCGCCCGACAGTTCGTCGGCCAGCGTCGCGAGCGCGATGGCTGCACCGACGCCTGAGGCAGCCATGGTGTTGTGGCCGCAGCCATGGCCAAGGCCCGGCAATGCGTCGTACTCGGCGAGGATCCCGATCCTGGGGCCATCCCCGCCCTGGCCGCCGACCCGCGTCGCCCGGATTGCGGTCGCCAGCCTCCCGGCCGGCAGCTCCACGCGGAAGCCGTGGCGGGCGAGTACCTCGGCGCACCACGCGGCCGCTTGATGCTCCTCGTAGGCGGGCTCGGGGTTGGCGTGAATGCGGTGCGAGAGATCGATGATCTCATTCCTGGCCGCATCGACGGCCGCCGCCAGGCGGCGCTTTGCCTCGATCCCGGGGGCTCCCGGAGCCAGTGTCAGCAATCGATTCATCGGACCCTCGTTCATCGCGTCGATGTCCTCCCCGCCATCGACATCGTGGACTCGGCAACGATGACCATGGCCAGGATGAAGAACGCCAGCTGCGGCTGAAACAGCGCTTCGAGCCGAAGCACCACGAAGAGCATCACCACGAGGCCAGCCCACGCACCCCGGCGAACCGCCCGGATCCAGGCTCCACGGAAGGCGATCCGACGGCCCCGCGCAAACGGCACCAACCAGAACACGGGGATGGTTGTCAGGGCGACGGCGCCGCCGATCGCAATGGCGCCGATGTAGCCAGCCACCTTCGAGAGCACGGGATCCAGCGTCAGCACGATTGCACCCACGGCAACCCAGCTGACGAGGGCCGCGGCCATGAAGGCCAGGTTCATCCGGCGGTCGCGAGTCTCCATCAGGCGAGTCTAGGGCGTCGGATCGACAAGCTGCACCGGGAGTTCCGCCAGGCGCTTGATCTCCAGGTCAGGCCGGTGAACGTCGCTCGGGATCGAGGTTGGCAGCGACGTGTCCTCCTGGCGCCCGGCCAGGTACGCCGCGTGCCAGCCCGCCTCGAGCGACCCGACGACATCGGCCGCCCAGTCGTCGCCGACATGAAGCATCCTCGCCGGCTCGATGCCCATCGACGATGAGGCGTGGTCGAAGATCGCCGGGTGGGGCTTGATGGTTCCGATGCGCTCGGAGATGTAGATCCCGTGGAGCCAGCCGGTCCATCCGGCCTGCGCGGCGAATTGGTCGATCGTCACGGCCAGCGGCCAGTTCGACAGGATCGCCAGGCGGAACCCGCGGCCGGCAAGCTCGGCCAACACACGGCCGCTCTCGGCCGGGGCGGGAATTCGGTCAAGGAAAGCGCTGCTGTACGCATCGACGATGCTGTCGATCTCCTCAACCGTGGAGTGCGTCGCGGCCACGACGTCATCCCAAGGGTCCGTGCCCGAGGGCGATGGCATGCCGCGCAGTCGGGCCATGACGCGGACCGCCCGCCTGGGAAGCTCGACCTCCCGGAAGCGCGGAACGTCTTCCCGGAACTGACGGTCACGCTCCTGCGCCCAGGCATCCAGGAAGTCGACACGATCCTCGATCCCGAGGCGAACACAGACGTCGTCCGCTAACCGCTCGACCACGAGGCGGAGAGCCGCCCGGCTGACCGGCGCGAGCGTATTGCCGAAGTCGAAGGTGACGGCCTGGATACCCCTCAGCATTTCGGTATGGGCCCGCCTGGTCCGGAACGCGGGGCGGCGGGGGAAGGCTCAGCGAGCGGCGCTTGATGGGCAGATCTCACGATAGGGACAGTATGTGCACGCCATCGTGTCCGGTCGGGCCGTGTAGTCCCTCGCTCTGATCCCATCGGCCGCGGACTCGATCCGCGTGCGGGCAGCGGCGAGCCGGCCCGGCTCCACGGCGGTGCGCCCGACCGTGGCCGAATCGAGAAAGTGCAGCTGGAGGGCATCCGGCAGACGCCCGGTCAGTGCTTCGTACGCCATTGCGTAGATCTGCAGCTGGAGTGACTCGCGAGCCCGCCGTCGGGCCTTGACCGGATCTGGAACGTCGCTCGATTTGTAATCCGTGATCGTGACCTCCTCGCGACCGAGGAGCTCGAAGCTCGGTTCAATGACGTCGGCCATGGCCGTGTTCGGCGCGGAACGCCGCTGCGGAACCGGTATTCCTTGATCCCCGTTGGCCTCGGCAAGATGCGTAACGATATCGACCCGATCAAAACGGCCGCGGATCCGATTGCCACCCATCGAGAACGTGAACTCGCGTTCGATCCATGCCGGCACGACGGCGCCGGCGGCCAGCTGCCCGGTTCGGAAGGTCCGGAGTGCTGCGCGGGCGGCGGCGAGGCGGGCCAGCTCGTGCTCGCGGGAGACGAATCCGACATTCGTCCACGATCGATCGAGGACCGCGTCCAGCTCAGCCTCCGACATGATCTGGCCGCGGGTCTCGGCACGATGAAACTCCTGGATCGCCTGGTGCAGCGCGGAGCCATAGACCAGCGAGTGATGCGGGGCGGTTGGGACGCGGAGGACCTGCGCGTATTGGTACTTCTTCGGACAGGTCAGGTAGGCGTCGATCGAGGAATGGCTGAGCGTCAGCCGGCCCTCAATCGGCTCGGTCGGACGTTCCCGGGGCGGCGTGGCCAGCGGCGCATATGTGCCCAGTTGCTCGCGAGGATCCGCAGGAACCCCACCGCCAGCGGCAACGGCGGATGCCGGCAGATCCAGGGCCTCGATCACGAACGGGGAAAGACGGCGGACCCGGA
>JBDTOF010000246.1:0-2765 GCA_039933375.1 Chloroflexota bacterium | reverse complement strand
ACAGCCGCGTCACGCGCCTGGAGGCGGGGCGTCCGGTCACTCTTGTAGGCCGGATCATGTTCCTCGTCGACGATGATCACACCCAACTCGGAAACGGGGGCGAGGATCGCGACACGCGTTCCGACGACGACGTCCACTGCCCCCGCGCGGATCCGGCGCCATTCGTCCGAGCGCTCGCCATCCGACAGGCCGGAATGGACCAGCCCGATTTCGATCTGCAGATCGGCCCGAAGTCGATCCACGAGCGGCAGCGCCAGTGCGATCTCGGGGACCAGCACGAGGGCGCGCCGGCCGGCCTCCATCGCTGCTCCGATTACCGCCGCGTAGATCGCCGTCTTCCCCCCGCCAGTGACGCCATCGAGAAGCGTTGGCGTTGAATTCCCGGCCTCGATGTCGGCCTGGATGGCCGCCACCGCGAGTGCCTGCTCGTCACTCAACATGGCCATCGCGGGTCTGGCGCCACGAAACCCGGGGCGGCGGCCCTCGAGCGGGCGGCGTGGCGACTCGACGGTCTCGATCGTCACGAGATCGCGGCGTAGCAGGCTGCCGACGACGGAGGCACCGTACCGCCCGGAGAGGTCGGGCGCGGGGATCCCGCCACCGCCGGCCTCAGCCAGTGCGGCCAGCGCCGCGGTCTGCCTTGGCCCGAGGCGGATCGACCCGGCGCCGCCGGTCGGCGCCTTGACGCGGACGATCCGCACGTAGCGCGGCCCGCTCCCGGAGTCGAGCAGTGTCCAGTCGAGCTCAACACGGCCGGCTTCACGGAGCGTACGGAGACGTCTGAGGAGACCAGCGCGACCTTCGGGGCTGCGAAGGCGTCGAACGGCTCGCGGACCGTCTCGAAGCTGCTCGAGGATCTCCGCATCCGGCGGATCGTCCGGAGTGGCCTCCGTGTCCGCCTCGTCCCTCGGCCGGGGCCGCTCCTCGGCCACGAGCTCCAGCCGCTCGAGCATGCCGGGCGGAAGCATCGCCCGCAGCACCATGGCCGGTGGCGCAAGGTACGTCGCAGCAATCAGACGGGCGAACTCGATTGACGAGGGGGCCAGGAGCGGGCCATCGGCGCGGACTCGATCCAGGATGGGCTTGGCCTTGATCCCCTCCGGAGCCGCGGCCCTGTCCAAGACGATCCCCAGCGCCTGCCGGCGGCCAAACTCCACGAGGACCGCCTCGCCGGGACGGAGTGGCTCGAGGCGCTCCGGCACGCGGTATGTGAATGGATGGCTGCCAGCGGCTCCGGCCGCATCAATCGCGACCGCTACGAAACTCTGACCTGGCTCGAGGTCGCCGTCCGTGCTCCATTCGGCAGGGCCTTCCTCATCGGAAGCTCCTGCCAGTCCGAGCGTGACCTGGTCCATTCCCTCGAGCACGGGGCCCGACTCCTAGATCCGCGTCCGACGCCGTGGGTGGAGTGCCTTCTCGCGCAGGATGATCGCGCGGATCAGGTTTGCCGTCCGCTGGACCTGGTCCGTCTCGTTGACGATGACGTGGTCGTAGTCGTCCTGGCGTGCGAGCTCCACGGCGGCGTTCCGTTGACGGATGTCCAGCTCATCGGCCGATTCCGTCGCCCGCGACCTGAGACGCTGGAAGAGATCTTCCAGCGACGGCGGCACCAGGAAGATCAGGAGCGCATCCTCCACGCGCTGCTTGACAACCGCAGCACCCTGCACGTCGATCTTGAGGATCACATCGTGGCCCGCCTCGAGGGCCGCCCGAACGTCGGCTCTCGGCGTCCCGTACCAGTTGCCGTGGACCTCGTTGGCCTCGAGCAGCTCGCCGGCGCCCTGGAGGGCCGCGAATGCCTCGCGAGTCAGGAACCGATAGTGAACCCCGTCCACTTCGTAGCTCCGACGCGGTCGGGTCGTGCAGGTCACGACGTAGTGGTAGTCCGGGATGCTTGGCGCCGAGCGGAGCGCGTCGATCACCGTGTCCTTACCGACACCCGATGGGCCGGAGACGATGGCCAGGACCGCTCCCGGCGCACCGAGCGCCACCGGCACGGGGGACGAGCCCTCGGCGCGGGTCACGAGCGGACTCCGCGAAGATCGACGAGGACCTTCTCCAGCTCCGCCGGAAGCGGTGCGGTCGCGCGGATCAGTTCGCCACTGGACGGCGAGGTGAGCTCCAGCCGCCAGGCGTGGAGGAAAAGCCGCTCGAGTCGATCGGGTCCCTTCATCGAGGTGCCCGTCCCGTAGACCCGATCGCCCGCAACGGGGTGGCCGATCGCATCGAGATGAACACGGATCTGATGGGTCCGGCCGGTGATCAGATCCAGTTCCAGCAGCGTCCATTCAGCGAACCGTTCCGCGACCCGGTAGCCGGTCGTGGACGGTCGCCCATCGGGGACGACGGCCATTCGCGTTCGGTGACGAGGATCCCGCCCGATCGGAGCTTCGATCCTGCCAACCGCGGCAGAGACCGAGCCCTGGACCAGCGCCAGGTAGGTCTTCTTGATGCGGCGGGCCTTGAGCTGGCCCATCAATGAGCCCTGGGCGCGGTCGGTCCGGGCGACCATCAGCAGACCGCTCGTATCGCGGTCCAGGCGATGGACGATGCCGGGCCGACGTACGCCGGCGATCCCGCCAAACCCCTCCGAACCCGAGCGGCCCAGAAGGGCGTTGACCAGCGTCCCATCCGCGTGTCCCGGCGACGGGTGAACGACCAGGCCGGCTGGCTTGTTGATGATCAGGAGGTCCTCATCCTCGTAGACGACATCGACCGCGATCTCGGGTTGGGCCATCGGCGTCGCCGCCATCGGCTCCGGGACG
>JBDTOF010000245.1:0-2201 GCA_039933375.1 Chloroflexota bacterium | reverse complement strand
AGAACCCAGCCACGCAGCTGTCGGGGGTCAGTGGTTCCGTCTTCGAGGAGGTCGCCCTGGGACCGATGAACCTGGGCCTGCCCGCGCGTGAGACGGTCGCCCGGACGAGGTCCGCCCTGGCGACCCTCGGAATCGAGGATCTTCGCGAGCGCGAGCCACGGCACCTCTCGGGCGGTCAGGCCCAGCTCGTGGTTCTCGCTTCCCTGCTGGCGATGCGCCCGGCCCACCTCGTCCTTGACGAGCCGACCGCGCAGCTCGATCCAGAAGGAACGCGGCTGGTTGGCGAGGCGCTGCGCGGTCTCGCCGCAACCGGCACCGGAATGCTCATCACCGAGCACAAGACCGACCTCCTCGACGGCCTGTGCAGTCGGGTCGTGGTCATCGACGCTGGCCGGATCGTCCTGGACGGCCCGACGGCAGCGGTTCTGGCCGACGGACGGATGGAGCAATGGGGCGTCGAGCCGCCTTCACCCATCCGGCTGGCGCGGGCGCTGGAAGCGCGGGGGCTGGATCCAGGACTCGCCGCCGGAGCGCTCCGATGACGGCCATTGCCCTCCAGGGCGTCGGCTTCGTCTATCCGGATGGAACGCGAGCGCTGGCGGGCGTCGACCTCGCGGTGGCCCCGGGCGAGGTCGTGGCCATCGTGGGACAGAACGGCAGTGGCAAGTCAACACTCGTACGCCACCTGGATGGGCTGCTCCGCCCGACGGAGGGGCGGGTGCTGCTCGATGGTCGGGACATCGCTGGCGTCCGCGTCGCGGCGCTCGCGGCGCGCGTCGGGATCGTCTTCCAGAACCCGGACCGCCAGATCTTCGCCGGCAGGGTCCGGACCGAAGTGGAATTCGGACCCCGCATCCTCGGTCGTACGTCTGGCGAGACCGCCGCGGCCGCTTCGGCGGCCCTGACAGCCGTCGGCCTCGCCGAACTGGGCGACGCGAACCCCTACGATCTTGGCTTCTCGAGGCGCAAGCTCCTGGCCCTTGCCTCCGTCCTGGCGATGAACACCCCGGTCGTGATCCTCGACGAGCCTACGACGGGCCAGGACGCCCGTGGGCTGGTGCGAATCCGGCGCGTGATCCAGGAGATCTCGAAGGCGGGCCGGACCGTCATCGCGATCAGTCACGACATGCGGTTCGTGGCCGAGACCTTCGACCGCGTCATCGTGATGGGAGCCGGCCGGGTTCTCCTTGACGGGACCCCGAGACAAGTCTTCGCCGAGGGCCTCTGGCCGACACTCGCATCGACCTATCTCGAACCGCCGTACGCTGCCCGCGTCGGCGCACGACTTGGACTGGCGTCAACCCCCTCCGATGCATTGCTCATCGGTGAACTCGAGCGGATTGGCGCTACCCACCCGGGTTGAGGACGGGCTCCCCGGGCCTCAGGACGGGATGGCAAACCCGGCGACCACCAGGGCGAACCCAATGACGGCGATCAGCGCGCCGTTGCGCGCCTGGCGTCGGAGAACCTGCATCGCCACCGAACCGCCGGTCGACTCGTGGCCCCTGAGGCCGCCGCGCCAGGCCTCGTACCGGGCGATGTTGGCGTCCTCATCGCGCAGGGCCTGGTAGCGCGCCCAGGGTCCCCGGGCGCGACCGACGCCGATGGCAATCAGCACGACACCGATGCCCCACAGGACGAATGCAAACATGGACATCAGCCGTGCTCCGTCGTTGACAGGCGATCACGCAAGGCGGCCTGGACGACCGCCGCGTTCGCCTGGCCGCGGGTTTCCTTCATCACCTGCCCGACCAGGAATCCGATCGCCTGCGCCTTGCCCGAGCGGACGTCGTCGGCCGCTGACGGGTTCGCGGCGATGACCGCATCCACCACGGCCCCGAGCGTGTCGCTGTCCGAGATCTGCCGCAGCCCCTTCGCCTCGACGATCGACTCGATACCCTCGCCGGTCTTGAGGTGCGCCTCGTAGACCTCCTTGGCGTTCGAACGCGAGATCGCGCCGTCGGCGACCAGGCGGATCAGCACGCCAAGCTGGACCGGATCGCTGAACGGTCCGGCGTCATCGGTCGATGCGTTGCGGATCCGCAGGTATTCGCCGGCCACCCAGTTCGAGACCGTCTTCGGGTCGAGCGTCGGGTCGGCATCGAGCGCCCCCTCGAACAGGCGACTTGCGTCCGGATCGGAAACCAGGACTCCCGCGTCATACGTGCCCAGACCGAACGCCTCCCGGTACCTGGTTCGCC
>JBDTOF010000244.1:0-1890 GCA_039933375.1 Chloroflexota bacterium | reverse complement strand
CAATCCGCATCGCGGACTGGCGCCGGCCAACTGCCTCGCCGAGGCGCAGCGCTCCCCATGCCGCGGCGAAGACGATCCCCGACTCGCGCAGCGGAGCGACCGCGGCCAACGGTGCCAGGGTGTACGCGAACAGGATCATCAGGTAGGCGGACAGGGATAGGACCCCCGTCACGCCATCCCGCCACAGGGACGTTGCCCGGTCCGAAGTGGCGACCGTGGCGATGACTCCTGTTCGTCGGCCGACCGAGGCCACGGTCGTCAGGATGATCGTCGCGAAGACGGCCAGGAACGCCCCGTACAGCCATGGTTCAAGGATCCGGACGCCGATCCGATCGACCGTCGAGTAGGCAGCGATTGTCGCACCAGTGAGCAGCGCAAACCCGATCGCGCCACGGTGGTGCCGACCGGCGACGCGCAGCGCCCGCCATGGCCGGGCGACCAGCATGATCCCGGCGATCAGGCAGGCGACGCCCAGCAGGCCGAGGGGCTCCAGGTGCTCGCCGAGGAAGCCCAGGCCAACGAGGATCGACAGTAACGGAGCGCTGCCCCGTGCCAGCGGATAGACGAGTGACAGATCCCCGCGCGCGTATGCAGCGGACAGGAAGACGAAGTAGCCAGCCTCCAGAACACCGGACACGAGCGCCAGCCCGATACCGGCGGGGTCAAGCGCCGGCCGACCGGTGACCAGCCAGGCCACAACACCCAGCGGAACCAGAAAGACCGATCCTACGACCTGCAGTCGGACCGCCGTCCGTAACGGGTCGCCGGAGGTCTTGAGCAGGACGTTCCATCCCGCGTGGAGGACGGCGGCCGTCAGGACCAGGGCGACCGCGAGCGGGGGCAACCTCGACTACCGGCCGAGATCGCGCCGCTGCATGCCGACCGCGGAGAGCGCCAGACCGCCGATCGCGAGGACCCCACAGATCACGAGGCCGAATCCATCGAAGTTCCCGACGATTGGGGTTCCGAGGTGCTTGTTGAGCGACAGATCCACGATCCAGTCCGGAAGCCTGAGGATCGTTCCGAACAGATCGAGCAGGTAGAAACCGAAGCCCAGCGCGATGGTGACCGGCGCGGCAATCGACGGCCGGGTCAGGCCGCCCACGGCGAGACCGACGCCCGCAATCGCCATGCCATAGGCCCCGAGGACCGACACGCCGAGCGCGATGCCCAGCCCGCTCTCGCCCTGGATCGCCGCTCCAATGACGATGCCGACGTCCGCGAAGAGGATCAGGGTCGCGATTGCCAGGTAGACGCCAAGACCACTCTTGAGCGCATAGCCGACCCGGCTGACCGGGGCCCCGAGGACGATCTCGAGGCGGCGTTCGCCCTCGTCCGAGGCCCAGCCGCCGACAAAGGCCGCGGCAGCCAGCGCCACCATGATGATGGCCTCGCTGAAGAAGGCCAGCTGGAGAAAGCCACCAGTCGAGAGGATGTCCGCATCCGGAAAGAGCCGCGAGATCATCTGCTGAACCTGGGGGATCGAGGACAGCTGGGCCACGAATTCATCTGCAGATGTCGCCAGGATCAGTCCGTAGATCCCAATTCCCAGTCCCCACGCGATGGCCGCCGGGACGCGCTCGAAATACGAGCGGGTGAACGGTCCGGCGACGCCGAGCCGGAGTGCGGGCATCCGCTGCTTGCCACCCGACGGGACGACCAGATCGCGGCGATCGAACAGGACGATCCCGATGCCAAGCGCCACGAGAATCAACGCGGAGAGGACCCCGATGGAGCCCCAGTCCCAGGTTCCTGCCATGGGGCGGTGGCCCGCCGTCAGTCCGAAGTAGGAGAGGCCCCGAACACGGTCGAAGGCCCCGACGCTGTCCGCATAACCGTTGATGATGAAACTGCCGAACAGGACGATCGAGCCGATGCCGAGGGCCATCC
>JBDTOF010000243.1:0-1718 GCA_039933375.1 Chloroflexota bacterium | reverse complement strand
CCGTCGCGCCCTGCGCCCCCTCCCGATCCTTGCCCTCCTGCTGGCCGCTGCCCTGTCCGGCTGCGGAAGCACGGTCGAGACACCACTGCCAACCATCGGCCCGGCTGCCAGTTCCTCGGCACCAGGAGATGGGTCGGCGAGCCCCGACGCGACGACCACGCAGGCGCCGACACCCGTGGTGACACCGCCCCCGAGCGGTGAACCAGGGACGCCGAGCCCGTCCGACGGGCCCACGGCGGCGACGGTCTGCACCGGGAGCGAATCGAACCGAGCGTTCTTCAGCCAGGCCGCGGCCGGTGTGGCCTGGTCGGTCTACTGCGCGGTCCTGCCCGATGGCTGGTACCTCGAAACCGGGTCCTATCGGCTGGCGAATGAAGGCCACCTGGAAGTCACGTATCGCGGGCCGGGCGACGCCCACGTCTCGATCGCCGAAGGGAACATCTGCCTCGACGTTGGCGGCGACGTCGAACAATGCGCTCCTCGAGACACCGTGATCGCGGACGCCGCCCTGGGTGACATGGTCGGCGAGCTCGGCCGCCTCTCCAACGGGCTGGTCCTGGACGTGGACCGGGGCGCGAACCCCTCGTGGCGCGTGACCGGACTTGGGATCGCCGAGGACGAGTTCACCGCCCTCGGTGCGGCGATGATCAAGGTCCCCGCCGCACCCTGACGCCTGGTGCCCTGATGCGGATCGCAGATTTCGACCTGGAGCGGTATTTCGCCCGCTGGGAATTCGCCGTCCGCCACGTCCTGTGCGCCAGCGACGTCGAGGGCTGGTCGATGGGGGAGCTGCTCGCCCTTGCCGACGACGAGGCGGCAACGCTGTGGCGCGACCTGCGGCTCAGCTACACGGAAGCTCCGGGTCACCCGCTCCTCCGTCGTGAGATCGCCAGCCTGTACGAGACCGCCGAGGCCGACGACATCCTGGTTCTATCCGGCGCCGGGGAGGGGATCTTCACGCTCGTCAACGTGCTGCTCGGGCCCGGCGACCACGCCATCGTGACCTGGCCCGGTTACCAGAGCCTGTACGAGGTGGCGCGGTCGTGCGGCGCGGAGGTCACCCTCCACGAACTCCGGGAGGAGGCCGGCTGGGCCATTGACGTGGAGGCGCTGCGCCGGCAGGTGACCTCCGCGACCCGCCTGATCGTCATCAACGCCCCCCACAACCCGACCGGCATGCTCCCCGACCGCGAGACGTTCGATGCGGTCGTGGCGATCGCTGCCGAGGCCGGCTCCTACCTGTTCGTCGACGAGGTCTATCGATACCTCGAGTTCGACGAGGCAGATCGGCTGCCGGCGGGAATCGATGCCGGGACGCACGTGATCTCCCTCGGGGTCATGTCAAAGTCGTTCGCAATGCCCGGGCTGCGGATCGGCTGGCTTGCGTCCCGGAATCGGGACCTGCTGGCCCGCGTGGCGGCGTTCAAGGACTACACGACGATCTGCGCCTCAGCACCGTCCGAGATCCTGGCGTTGATCGGCCTGCGGGCCCTCGACATCGTCCTGGCCCGCTCGCGAGGGATCGTGGCCGCGAACCTGAACGTTCTGGACGACTTCTTCGGGCGTCGCTCCGACGCGTTCTCGTGGGTCCGGCCGCGCGGCGGTTCGATCGGCTTCCCGTCCCTCGTTCCGGGCGGACCCGCCGGGTCGTCAGCAGAACGGTTCTGCGCGCGACTGGTCGAGGACGCCGGCGTCATGCTGCTGCCGGGGACCGCGTT
>JBDTOF010000242.1:0-3544 GCA_039933375.1 Chloroflexota bacterium | reverse complement strand
TGGGAGAGGGTCCTGACCATCGCCTCTGATCGGCCGCCAAGAATTGGAACCTGGGCGTTGACCGGGATCGCGGTCGCGGCCGCGCTCGGGTTCCTGGCCTGGCGCCTTTTCGGAGTGTCCGACGGTGCCGCGATCTCGTTCTATGCCGACGCCTGGAGCCCGGCGGGCGCGAAGGTCCAGGTTGAGACCGGCAGCGCCAGCGGGCTCCACGATGGGGACGTGGTGACGGGGGTCGCCGGCCATACCCTTAACGACTGGCTGGGCGCGGCGATCGTCGGAAGTTTCGATCGCCCGCCTGCGGGCGAGTCGTCGATCCCCTATTCCGTCGTTCGAGACGGCTCGCCCATCGAAGTGAACGTCGAGGCCGGCCGGGTCGATGTAGGCAAGGCGCTGCTCGTCAATTGGAGCGTCCTCGTGTTCACGGTGGTCCTGCAGGCGATCGCGGGCTTCGTGCTCCTGCGCCGACCCGAGGCCTCGGCGGCCGTGGCTCTCAGTGTCGCCGCGGTCGGCGTGACCGGGAGCACGCTGCCGTGGCTCCTTGGCCTCGGGATCAGGGACATCACCGAAGGCTGGCCCTTCCTGCTCTACGCCCTGACCGCCGGAGGGCTATACATGCTGCTGTGGCCCGCCGGGGCCCTCCACCTTCCGCTGGCGATGGCGTCGACCGACGGCTCGCCGCCGCGGCGGACGCTCCAGCTCGTCTACGGGATTCCCCTCGGGGCGTATCTGGCCGGGCTCGTACTCGCTCGCGTCGCCAGCCCGTCGGCAACCGCCTGGCTCGGCACCTGGCCCGCCGTCCAGGCGCTGACGATCATTCCGACGATTGTCGTGGGCCTGATCCTGTCGATCCGGGCCTTCCGCCTCGCGTCGCCTGGGGTCCGCCTGCGGTTGCGCTGGGCACTCATCGGCGGGGCCGTCTCCTCCGCGGGTGGGCTGATCCTGCTCCTTGGACCGCAGCTGCTGACGGGCCGGCCGATCCTGCCCTGGAGTGCCGTCGGGCTGCTCGCCCTTCCGCTGCCGGTCGGCCTCGCGGCCGGCATCCTGCGCCATCAGCTCTTCGACATCGAGGTCATCGTCAACCGAACCCTCGTCTACGGCGGGGTGACGGCATCGATCGTGGCGATCTATGCCGGCTCGGTCGCGATCCTCGGGACCTTCATCACCGGCGACGCGGGGTTCTCCGCCTCCCTGCTCGGAACGGGGCTGGCCGCCGTGGCGGCGCTACCGATCCGCGATGGGCTGCAGCGGGCGGTCAACCGGTTGATGTACGGCGATCGCGACGATCCATCCCGCGCCATCACCCGCCTCGGGCAACGGCTCGAGGCCACCCTGGATCCGATCGAGGCGCCAGAGATCATCGTCCGCACGATCGCCGAGTCGTTGCGCCTTCCGTGGGTCGGGTTGCGCGTCGGGCCGACGGCTCGAGCCGGGCGCCTCATCGCCACCGGACGCGCGCCCGCCGGGGACCCGACGACGGTCACGCTCGTGTATGGGGCCGAAACCGTTGGCGAGCTGCTGGTCAGCCCTCGGGCGGGCGGCCAGCCACTGTCCGCCGCCGACCGTCGCCTGCTGGAGGCGCTGGCTCGACAGGCCGGCGTGGCGGTCCGGGCCTTTGCGCTCACCACCGATCTCATCGACTCGCGCAGTCGCCTGGTGGCCGCGCGCGAGGAAGAGCGACGACGCATCCGGCGAGATCTTCACGACGGCCTCGGTCCATCGCTTGCCGCCATCGGCATGCGCGCCGAGGTGGCCGCCGACCTCGTCACCAGCGATCCTGCCGGGGCCCGGACGGTGCTCGCCGGGCTCCACGGCGAAGTCCAGGCGGCGCTCGCCGACATTCGACGCCTGGTGGACGCGCTTCGGCCCCCCGCCCTCGACGAACTCGGACTCGTTGGTGCGCTTCGGGCACAGGCCGAACGCCTCGGGCCACGACCGCCGTTCCGCGTGGAGGCCCCCGAACGACTCCCCGAATTGCCCGCCGCCGTTGAGGTTGCCGCCTACCGTATCGCGGTCGAGGCGATGACGAATGCGGCGCGCCACGCGGAGGCGTCATCGTGTGTCGTGAAACTGGCTGTCAGTGCCCGCGACGACTCGGCGGAGCAGATCCTGGAGGTCGAGGTGTCGGATGATGGGCGCGGGCTACCGGCCGAGCTGCAGCTCGGCATTGGCGTGCGGTCGATGCGCGAACGAGCGGCGGAAGTTGGCGGGACCTGCGAGATCGGAGCCGGGCCCGTAACCGGGACGGTCGTCCGGGCAGATCTGCCACTCTCCGGGACCGACGCCCCGCACGAGGATCCACGATGACTGACACGGCGGGCGAATCGATCGAACCCATTCGGCTCCTGCTCGCCGACGATCATGCCGCGTTCCTGTCCGGGCTCGAGGCGTTGCTCGGCTCCATCGTCGGGCTGGAGGTCGTGGCCACCGTGTCGACCGGTACGCAGGCCGTGGACATAGCACGCGAATCGCAACCCGACGTCATCGTCATGGATCTCAATATGCCCGGGATTGACGGGATCGATGCCACCCGACGAATCGTGGCGACCAGCCCGCACATCGCGGTTCTCGTCCTGTCGATGGATGAGGACGACGACCAGGTGTTCGGTGCGCTGAAGGCTGGCGCCCGTGGCTATCTCCTGAAGGGGGCGGACCGGGCGGAGATCGTCCGGGCCATCCGGGCGGTGGCGCGGGGAGAGGCCATCTTCGGTCCCGCGATCGCCCGTCGCCTCGTCGGCTTCTTCGCGACCATGCCGGCGATCGACGCGACGGTCTTTCCGGAACTCACTGAGCGCGAACGGGAGATCCTCGACATGGTGGCGCGCGGTCTCAGCAATCCGGAGATCGCGAATCGATTGGTCGTCGCTCCCAAGACGGTTCGCAACCACATCTCGAACATCTTCAGCAAGCTGCAAGTCGCCCATCGAGCCCAGGCGATCGTGCGCGCGCGCGAGGCGGGCCTCGGAGGCGTCGGCCGCGAGGGTTGATCACGAAGGCTCCCGAGTTCGATCGGGACACCAGCCCCGTGACAACGGGACCGATTGGTCGCCATCCTGCCCATCGGTAGCTTCACGCCGCTGCAGGAGGAGTGAATCATGCGGAACGTCGCGGGACGCTTGTACGGCTGGGTCGCGTGGGCGTTCGTCGCCTCCGTCGTGATCCAGGTGTTCCTCGCCGGCCTGGCGCTGTTCGATGTGGGATTCGGATTTGCGCTCCACATGGAGTTCGGCTACACGGTCATCGGCATCGTGGCGCTCGTGGTGCTCTTGAGCGCAGTCATCGGCGGGCTGCCACGGCGAACCATCGGCCTGAGCCTGCTGTTGCTCGTGCTCTACATCGTCCAAACCATGTTGCCAACGATGAGGGCGTCGTATCCGGTGATCGCGGCGCTCCACCCGGTCAATGCGCTGGTCCTGCTTGCGCTGGGCGTCTACCTCGCTCGTCGCGAGCCGCTACGGCCCGCTAATCTGAAGCCCCGACACCCCGAAGGAGTGGAGGATCACGCATGAACTTCTATCCCTGGCTCGTGCTGACCCATGTTGTTTCC
>JBDTOF010000241.1:0-1564 GCA_039933375.1 Chloroflexota bacterium | reverse complement strand
AGAGCCCGGCGGCGCACCCATATTCCTGCGAACGCTTGGACCCGATGCGGTCTTCGGTGAGCTTGGCCTGCTGAACTCAGGTCCAAGAACCGCGACGGTCACCGCGGACACGGATGGTGTCCTGCTGGCCCTCGAAGGTCGCGACTTCCTGACCCTGGTGGGTGCGAGCAGCGCCTTCCATGGGCGTTTGCGCGGGCTGTACGTCGGTGCTGGTGGCGCCGGTCGTTAGCGCCCGAGCCGATCAGCCGCGGACGACGAGGTTCACCAGCCGGCCACCGCCGGCAACGATCACCCGGTCTGGCGTTCGGCCGGCCAGGGCAGCAACGATCTTCGGGGCGGCAAGGACGGCCGCTTCGAGATCGGCGTCGGAGGCCTCGGCTGGAATGACGACCTTGTCACGGAGCTTGCCGTTGATCTGGACCGGCACTTCGCGCGTCTCCTCGACGACAGCCGACGCATCCACCGTCGGCCACCGCTCGATGTGGATCGATGACCACTCGACGCCCTTGGCCGCGAGGCGCCGCGACCAGAGCTCCTCGGCGACGTGCGGGGCCGCCGGGGCCAGCATCAGCAGCAGCATCCCGACTGCCTCGTGCCATTCCGGGCTGCCGGCAGCCGGCGTGCCGCGATAGCGGTACAGCGTGTTGGATAGCTCCATCAGCTTCGCGAGCATCGTGTTGAAGCGGAATCCCTCGTAGTCGGTGGTGACGTCGCGCAGGGTCCGGTGCGCAGCGGCCCGAATCACGAGCGCTGCCTCCGCCAGATCCTGCCCCGCCGGGAGCTGGCCTGCTTCCTGGTCGCCGGGGTCCGTTCCGTGCGGGTCGATGGCGATCGCCCAGGCCCGGTTCAGGAAACGGTAGACGCCGCCGATTCCGCTGGCGCTCCAGGGGCCGCCCTGGTCCCAGGGCCCCATGAACATCAGGAACAGGCGGACCGTGTCCGCGCCGTAGCGGGAGACCAGCTCGTCGGGATCCTGGACGTTGCCGCGGGACTTGCTCATCCGCTCGCCGTCGGCCCCGAGGATCTGGCCCTGGTTGAACATGCGGCGGAACGGCTCGTCCTGGTCGATCAGCCCGATGTCGCGCATGGCCTTGGTAAAGAACCGGCTGTAGAGCAGGTGCATGACCGCGTGCTCGGCGCCACCGGTGTACTGATCAACGGGTGTCCACTTATCGGTCATGGCGCGGTCAATCGGCCCGTCCGACTTCTCTGGCGAGAGGTAGCGGAACCAGTACCAGCTCGAGTCCATGAATGTGTCCATCGTGTCGGTTTCGCGTCGAGCTGGGCCATCGCACGTGGGGCAGTTGACCCGGAGGAACGCCTCATCGTGATTCAGCGGGTTGTCGCCCGAGCCCTGGTAGTCGACCGTCTCCGGCAGGAGCACCGGCAGCTGGTCCTCGGGAACCGGAACGATCCCGCACTGGTCGCAGTAGACGATCGGGAACGGCGTGCCCCAATAGCGCTGACGGCTGATCAGCCAGTCGCGGATCCGGTAGGTGACGGCGGTCCTGCCGGCAGACTGCTCGGCCAGCGCGGCAACGATCGCCCGCCCGCCCTCATCGGC
>JBDTOF010000240.1:0-2752 GCA_039933375.1 Chloroflexota bacterium | reverse complement strand
CCGGGAGCGCGAATGGAAATGCATCTGGCCCGTCGAAATCGTCGCGGCAAGGGCCTCGTCATCGGCATAGGCGACCATCAGCACGCGACCGTCGGCCTCGTCCTGGACGACCACCGGCGCGAGACCATTGGCCCCGAACCGCGGGCTGATCGGCGGTTCGGCGGGAGTCACGAACCCACCCCCATGCTCAACCGGACAGGAATGCCGGCATCCGCGAGGGCCTGCTTGACGGCCCCGATCGTGTGAATCCGCCGATGGAAAATGGAGGCCGCCAGGACCGCATCCGCGCCACCTGCCACAACCGCATCGACGAAATCCTGCGGGCCGGCCGCGCCGCCCGATGCGATGACCGGAACCGAGACACGGTCGGTGATGGCCCTGAGAAGTGCGGTGTCATACCCGGACCGCGTGCCATCTCGGTCGATCGACGTGACCAGCAGCTCACCCGCGCCAAGTTCGGCCGCCTGAACGGCCCATCCGACGGCATCGAGAGCTGTCTCGTCACGGCCACCACGAACCAGCACATCCCAGGTTGGAGCGGAGATATCGGCACCCGTGGCCACCCGGGCATCGATCGCCACGACGACGGCCTGGCGGCCGAAGGCGGCGGCACACCCACTGATCAGCGCCGGATTCTGGACGGCCGCGGTATTGAGCGACACCTTGTCGGCTCCGGCTCGCAGGACCTGGCGCATATCGTCCACGGTCCGGACCCCGCCGCCAACCGTGAGCGGAATGAACGCCCGCCGCGCAGTGCGCTCGACGATGTCGAGCAACGTTGAGCGGCCCTCGGGAGCTGCCGAAATATCGAGGAATACGAGTTCGTCCGCGCCTTCGTCCGCGTATCGAGCGGCAAGTTCGGGAGGATCGCCCTCATCGACGAGGTCCACGAACCGGGTGCCCTTGACCACGCGGCCGTCGGCCACATCGAGGCAGGGAATGATTCGACGACGCAGCATCTCAGTCGCCCCCAGCCGTACCGCCGGCGCCGACCGGACTGCGTTCGGCGCCCGCACCCGCGGCGAGGGCCGTGGCCCAGCGGGTGAAGTTCCCGAGCAGGCGCAGGCCCGCCCCGCCGCTCCGCTCCGGGTGGAACTGGACCCCGAGCACGTTGCCGTGATCAATCGCCGAGACGAATGTGGACCCGTGGGTCGTCTCCGCGAGCGTCACCGACCCGGCGCCCGGACCTTCCGGTCGACCGGCGTAGGAATGGACGAAGTAGAGGTCCTCGCCGTCATCGATGCCGGTAAAGAGCGTGTGCTCGTGACGCCGCTCCACCTGGTTCCAACCGATATGGGGAAGCGTCGGGGCTTCGGCCAGGATCACCGTTCTGCCGGGGATCACACCGAAGGTCGAGGCGCCGTCCTCGTCGCTGCCGTCGAACAGGAGCTGAAGACCGAGACAGATGCCGAGATAGGGCCGACCCAGGGCAATCCAGCGAAGGAGCGGATCAACGAGTCCGGCCCTGGCAAGGCGGTCCATCGCGGGAGCAGCTGCACCGACTCCCGGGACGATCACCGCGTCCGCCCGGTCCAAATCGCTCGCGCTGGTCGCAACGAGGACCTCGGCGCCCACAAAGGTCAGCGCCTGATCGATACTCACCAGGTTTCCCGCACCATAGTCGACGACCGCGACCCGCAGGGTGCGGTCCCGGCGGCCCGTCGTCATGAGACGGAGCCCTTCGTGGACGCCACCCCGCTCCGTCGAGGATCGGCTTCAGACGCGATCCGGAGCGCGCGGGCAAGAGCCTTGAATGCCGCTTCCGCCAGGTGATGGTCGTTGCGCCCGGTGCCTCTGACGTGGAGGGTGGCACCCGCTGCCCGCGCGAAGGCGTCGAGCGCGTGTTCGACCATCTGGGTTGAAAGCGAACCCATCCGTTCAGCCCGGAACGGGAGATCGATCACGGCGTACGGGCGCCCCCCGAGGTCGATGGCGACCGAAGCGATGGCCTCGTCCATCGGGACCACGGCATCACCGAATCGCCGGATGCCTGCGCGATCGCCCAGCGCGCGGGCAATCGCGGCCCCGAGGACCAGCGCCACGTCCTCGACCGTGTGATGGTCGTCCACGTCGAGGTCGCCTGTCGCCTCGATCTCGAGATCGATCAGGGCGTGATGTCCGAGGGACGTCAGGAGGTGGTCGTAGAACCCGACCCCGGTGCTGATGGACGTCGAGCCGGTACCATCGAGGGCCACCTTGACCGAAACCCTCGTCTCGCGGGTTTGACGATTCACGGCGACGACACGGTCGCCTTCCTCGATCCACTCGAGTACTCCAAGCGGTGTGGTCATGATTCGATCTCCAGGTTGATGTGCCGGGCGGCTTCGGTGAGGCGATCGTTTTCGGACGTGCTGCGGACGGTGATCCGGAGGCAATGAGCAAGCGGATGGGCCGCCCCGAAGGTTCGCGGAACCAGACCCTGCCGCAAGAGTGCCTCGGCCACGTGAGCCGCACGTTGGCGGTTTGCGAAGTCCACCAGGATGAAGTTGGTGACCGACGGAAACACCGTCCAGCCGGCAGATCCAAGCTCGTTGGTCATGCGCGTGCGCTCGTGCTCGACGCGATCGAGATTAGCGGCCAGGATGCGGTCGTCGAGGAGTGCCTCGGTCACGATATGGACCGACGGAACGGCGACGGAACCAGGGGGCCGGTAGGGGGCCATCCGGTGGATCATCTCCGACCTCGCGAGTCCGAACCCAACGCGAAGACCAGCGAGTGCGTAGGCCTTGCTGGCAGTGCGGATGACGATGAG
>JBDTOF010000239.1:0-17748 GCA_039933375.1 Chloroflexota bacterium | reverse complement strand
TCCATGACCACATCGTAGAAACCGAGATTGCCGATGAGCGCTCTCGCTGCGGCGACCTCGGATTCCGACGCAAGACGCTCGACGCGGCCATGGATGGTGGCTCGGTACGAACCGCCCGCATCGCGGATGACCGGAATGGCCAGCTTGCCCATGATGTCGCCGCCCATGACCAGCGCATCCGCACCGTAGAACTTCGCGGCATTGAGGAATTTCTTCCACGTCCGCTCGGAACCGTGCACGTCGGTGGCATAGAAGATCTTCGTGCCGCGTTGGCCCTTCCGGAAGAGACGCATCGTCCGCTGATCCTAGCCGCGCATCCGGGCGCCCGTCGGGTCATACAGCACATCCGCGGCGACGACGCCCGGCTCCCGGCCAGCGAATACGTCGATCTCGATTGCGCTCCCCTCCTCGATCTCGCCGGGCAGGTAGACCGTTCCGACCGTGCGCTCGGCCGTGTATCCGTAGGCGGCGCTGCGGAGACGGCCGACCACGACGCCGTCGATCCGGACCGCCTCACCGCCATAGATCGGAAGCCAGCCCGGACCCCCGATGGCCACGGTGCGGAGGCGGCGGACCGTCGCGTTGGTCATGCCGTCTCGCTCGGCGAGCAGGGCGTTTCGCCCGATGAATTCACCCTTCCCGAGCCGAACGAACGGCGCCATGCCGGCCTCGAACGGCGAGTCCTGGGTCGTGAGCTCCGCACCGTAGTAGCGGAACCCCTTCTCAAGGCGCAGCGATTCGATCGCCCGGTACCCGATCGGCTGGAGGTCGATCGACCGCTCGGCGGCAGCCCGGGTGAGGGCGTCCCAGGTCGCCACGGCGTTTTCGGGCGCCACGCTCAGCTCCCAGCCGAGTTCGCCCGCATAGCTGATCCGCGTCGCGAGTGCGTCGATCCCCGGCTGGATCCAAATCGTCCGTGCGGTTCGCATTGGGATCGCCGCATCGCTCACGTCGGCATCGGTTGACTCAGCGAGGACGTCGCGCGCCCGGGGACCCCACAACCCGATGACGGTCCAGTCCGACGTCACGTCCCGGATTGCGACGGGGCCCTCGGCCGCATCGGTATTTGCCCGGATCCAGCCCATATCCGCCGCGAGATAGCCCGCGCCCGTGACCACGCGGAATCGCTGCTCGGCCAGCCTGGTGATCGTGACATCGGCGACCATGCCGCCCCGGTGATCCAGGAACTGGCCGTAGACCGCGGCGCCAACCGGCCGGTCCACCTCGTTTGCACAGACACGCTGAAGGAGCGGCAGCGCGCCGGGCCCAGCGACGTCGATCTTGCCGAACGAGGTCAGATCGATCATCCCGACGCGCTCGCGGACGGCCCGGTGCTCCTCCCCTACCCGTTCGAACCAGTCGGGGCGCTCCCAGCCGTCGGGTCGCGGCAGGCGACCGGCGCGGCGCCAGGGAGACCCTGGTTGCAGCAGATCCGGACGCTCCCAGCCCGCCTTCGTCCCGAAGACGGCCCCGAGGTCCTGGAGACGACCATGGAGCGGCGAGAGGCGGCGAGGACGGCCCGCAACGTCGGCGTCGTAGGGAAATCGCAGGCGGTAGTAGTCGGAATAGGTCTCGCGAGCCAGAGTGGAGACCCATGCCGGATCCCGGTAGGTGTCGGCAAAGCGCCACGCCCGATAGGCCGACACGTCGACACCAGGATCGCCGGCCGTGATCCAGCCAGCCAATGCCTGCCCGATCCCGCCGCCGCCACCGAACCCGTTGAGGGACAGACCGGCCGCCATCCAGAACCCGCGGAGCCCGGGCATCGGACCGAGGAGTGGGTGTGAATCCGGGGTCATGGCGTCGGGGTGACAGACCAGGCGGATCGCCTCGGCGTCGGCCAGGAACGGGAACCTGCGAATGGCGCCATCCATCAGCGGACCGAAGCGCTCCCAGTCCGGGGGCAGCGAGGTGGCGGCATGGTCCCACGGCACACCATCGACCCAGCGCGCCCGCGGCTCAGCCTCGTAGCCACCGAACACCATCCCGCCGTGCTCGCTCTTGCCATACACGAGGTTGTCCGGATCGCGGAAACATGGCATGTCGCGCGGCAGCTCGTGGCCCGGGACAGCTTTCAGCGCGACATGCTGATGATCCACCGGCGTCGAGGGAACGAAGGCCCCGACCATCGCGGCCACCTGCGGGGCCCACATCCCGGCCGCGTTGACGACGAGCTCGGTCTCGATCGGACCCTGGTCGGTCAGGACGCGGCGCATCTCCCGGGAGGCGGTCAGCTCGAAGCCCGTGACGCGAGTGTGGAGCCGGAAACGCACGCCGAGCGCGCGGGCCGCATCTGCCACCGCGTATGTCGCGGCGTGTGGGTCGAGGTGCCCGTCTCCCGGGATGTGGACGCCGCCGTACAGCGCGTCGGGCGAGATCGCCGGCATCAGGGCACGGGCCGCGTCCGCCGAGATCACGCCGGCATCAAGCCCGATCCCGCGCGCCCGGCTGGCCGTCCGCTCCAGCTCGCGGAGCTGCTCGGGTGAGGACGCAAGTCGCAGGCTGCCGACGCGCTCGAAGACGCCGAGCCGCTCGTACAGCTCGACGCTGTAGCGTCGGAACCGCATCATCGTGTTCGACGGGTTGAACATGGTGACGAGTCCAGCGGCCTGACAGGTGGAACCCGCGGTCAGCTGCGCCTTCTCGACGATGAGCACGTCCGTCCACCCGGCCTCGGCCAGGTGGAGTGCCACGCTGCAGCCCGTGATGCCGCCACCGATCACCACGACGCGCGCCTGATCCACCGCGGGGCATCCTCCTCCATACCGGGGCTGATGTGCCAGCACCGGGGTTCCGGCTACGGTAGCGGCTCACCGCCTGTCGCGAGGCCCCGTTTCGCGCCTACAATCCGCACACCCCTTCCTCGAGCACTGGAGCTGTCAGCGTCGATGCCGCGCGACCAGAACGCCACCGTCATGGATCGCGCCGCCCTGGAGCGCGAAGTGGACCGCGTCTTGAGCGCGGTCGAGCGTCACGGAGCGGTGATCCGCGTGCTTGGCTCCATCGCCGTCGCCCTGCGCAGCCCCGACGCCAAGGCGATCCTTCCGGGTTTCAACCGGACATACGCGGACATCGATTTCGTGGCCTACCAGCGCAGTGCCCGTGCCGTGGCGGCCGCCGTCACAGAGCTCGGCTATCTCGAGGATCGGGGGGTCTTCATCTTCTCGGAGGGTCGCCGGGCGATCTTCGACCACCCGACCGCGGCGATCCATCTCGATGTCTTCTACGACAAGCTCGAATTCTGTCACGTGATCCCGCTCGCCGGCAGGCTCGAGACCGACCGGCCCACGATCCCGCTGGCGGAGCTGCTCCTCTCCAAGCTCCAGATCGTGAAACTCAACGAGAAGGACGTCGTTGACGCGATCCTGCTGCTGCTGGACCATCCGCTCGGCGCCGGAGACGGCGACATGATCGACCTCGGGCGGATCTCGATGCTGTGTGCCGCCGAGTGGGGCCTGTGGCGAACCCTGACGATGAACCTGGCCAAGGTCTCGGATCTGGCGGCGACCTATCCACAGCTCAACGAGGACCAGCGCGGGCGGATCACGACCGCCGTTGGGACGATCAAGGCGGCGATCGATGAGGTACCGAAGCCCCTGGCGTGGCGGATGCGTGACCGCGTCGGGGACCGCCGGCAATGGTGGACCGACGTAGACGAGGTTCGATAGGGCTCCTAGCCCTCGGCGGCCGCCGCGAGCGCGCGCTCGAATTCGGGCCTGACGGCATTCGAGAGCAGCCGATCGAAGTGTTCGGATGCATACGCCTGGAAGTCCACTTCGAGCGAGCTGATCCCCTGCTGCAGCACGCCCCACATCGCCTCGCGAAAATCCGACATCACGCGCATGCAGTGAAGGCGGGCGGCGCGAGCGGGATCAATAGCCCCTTCGTATGCGCGCAGTAATTCGGCATCCTCGTCCGGACGCAGCCCGTGGTTGACCGAGAAGTTGCCGAGATCGAAGAACGGATCACCGAGGCCCGCGTATTCCCAGTCGACGATCCGGATCCGATCACCGTCGTCGATGAAATTGGCGTTCAGCAGGTCGTTGTGGCACGGGCGCAGCTCGATCGGAGCCGCGACGAACGCTCGTTCGATCCGGCGCGCCACGGTCATGGCCAGGCCGTACTCGCCCGGAATCGGGACGCCGCGCGCCCTGGCAAGCGCGCCATAGGCCTCGACGATCCGGAACGGAATGAAGAGACCGGGGATCGGGGGGCCATCGTGCACCCTACGGATCGAGTCCGCGACGCGACGGATGGTCGCGGGCTGGTGGACCGCCTCGTCCGAGACCGGCCCGCCGACGATGAACCTGGTGACCAGGTAGCCCTCGGGTCGAAGGAAGGCCACGACCTCCGGCCCAACGCCGACCCCTGCGGCCGCCACGGTCGCGGCATGCTCGACCTCGCGACTGATCCCCAGCAGGTGGGTGTCGTTGCCGGCCAGACGCAGGACGAACCGGTCAGCCTGGCCCTCGACTTCGACCAGGAAGTTCCGATTCGTGATCCCGCCCGACAGGGCCGTGAACCCGAGCGGCCGTCCTGCTAGCTCCGGGACGCGCTGGAGCGCCGCGATCAGCCTGGTCCGAAGCTCCCCACGAAGTCCACCGTCGTCGCTGGCCGTCTCGGACATGGACGGATATCCCTCCTCGAGGTGCGTTCAGCCGGTGATCGCCAGCGCCTCGCTGATCGAGGCGGGCATGGGCCCGTGGAGGGCGCGCGGCTGAATGTAGCGATCGACCATCGCTCTCGAGCCAACAACGCCCAGCTCCTTGAACAGGAAATCGATCTTGGCGGCCTGGGACGCGAGGATCTCATCCTTGGTCGGGAGATCCCACAGCTCGCGCTTGAACGGCCCGATCGCCTTCTTCCGGGTCGTGTAGACGAACTGCTGGTCGGTCTGGCCGGGCTTGCGCTCGTCCAGCGCGTTCTCAAAGCACCACTCCTCGATCCTGGCGTGGAGGGCGGCCGGGAACGCCGGGTGTTCGTAGAGCGCGTTCTGGAACCCGGTAGCCAGGTGGATCTCCGCCGTCTCGACTTCGCGGAACGTGTGGAACATCTCGTCCGGGAGGGTGGATGCGCCATGCTGCACCGTGCCGGCCAGCCCGTATTCCGATCGGGCGATGGCCCCGAGGCGCTGATGAACCTCGAAGTCCACGGCGGCCTTGGCCACCGTTCCGTCGGCCAGGACCACGCCGCCATGCGACGTCCCGGTCTGGACGCTGACCTTGCTGATGCCAATGACGCCAGGTGCCGTCCGATCGAGCTCGCGGCGAAGGCCATCGAGGTAGGCATGCAGCTCGCCTTCGGTCGAGTTCGTCTTGCCGACCTCCCCGATCTCGCCGCCAATACTGACAGTCACGCCATCGAGCTCGAGCGTGCGAATGAGAGCGACAAGGTCCGCGGTGCGTTCGAAGTTGACACGCTGCTGGTCCTCGACGCTCTCGTGGGAAAGATCGACGAGCGTCGAGGAGTCGATGTCGATGTTGCGGTAGCCCGCATCGATCGCAAGGCGACAGGCGCGCCGGATCTCATCGGTCACCGACTCCGCGTCAGTGGCGTACTTCTTGGCGTTGAACTGGTAGTGGTCACCCTGGAGGAAGACCGGGGCGTCCCAGCCTGCGGCGACGGCGCCGGCCAGGCAAGCGGTCGAGTAGTCGATCGGTCGCTGGTAGGTGTAGGTCTGCTCGCTTCGGGCCAGCTCCAGGATCACGGCCCCGACGTCAGAAGCGCGAGCCGTCTCGAAGATGATCCGCGCCATATCGAACGTTTGGGCACGGATGTTGATCGCCGGAACGGTGAACCCGGATACGTCACCCCGCGCACGCGCCATGTAGAGATCCTGGATGCTCGCGGTTCGAGCGCCCGTGGCCTGGGCTGCCTCCGCGATCAGCCACTGCGCGGCAGCGATGACTCCTTCGTCGGTCGCAAGCGCAGCCGTCCACGCCAGATCGCGGATGGCCTCGCCGCGCAGCCGGGCGAGATCGTCAATGACGACGCCCTCTCCCCCGACGTGAAGTGCGCCGGATAGGCGGGCGAGCAGATCAGTTACCGAGCTGGCGACATGCGGCATGGTCGAGACTCCTTGGTCGGTGGCGACCGTTGGTGCTATCTCGACCATTATCGCCGCCGGGCGCCGGAGCCGCCTGGCATGTGGCGGCCGGGCAGTTCCGCTCCTGCCTCGCCGATCTCAGCTGCCTGGCTTGACTACCATGAGGAAGATGATCGACACGATCATCACGGTCAGGAAGATTCCGCCCTGCTGCACGGCCTTGACCGCGGCAAGGAGGGCCGGCGGTGGGCCCGAGGGCGCCACCCCGGACGCGGGCGCGGGCGGCGGGGTCGAAGACAGATGGACAAGCGCCTCGACGCGCCTGAGCTGCCCAAAATACGAGAACCCGAGCGCGATCAAGTACAGCACGATGGCGACGCCCAGCCAGTAATTCGTTGACACCGTCAGGTTCCTACCCGACATGAGGAGCAACGCCAGGCCGGTGAGGCCCTGCACCGCTGCGAGCGGGAGCACGATGCCCCGCTCGATCTTCTCGGTGACACGGGTCGCGAAATTGGCATGCATTGGCTCCTTGCCGCCCATGCCGCCGATCACCGAGAACGCGAACGTGGGCCCGAAGGCCACGATCGCACCAAAGATGTGGAGCCACAGAATCCAGGGGAACAGGTCCACTCAAATCTCCTTCGGGCGCACCCGGCACACGCGATGTGAAATGGGACGCGGGCACCGGGGCGCCAGCGCTTGTCGTAGAGCGTCGATCCTAGCGCGTCGCGAAGGCCTCCTGCGCACCAGCCGCGCAAGCTCGAATTCAGTGGCCCTTTGGGTCGTGGGCGTGCCCGTAGCCGACGCGATAACCCGCGATCAGGCGACCGACCTCGGATAGTGACACCACTCCGGCCGCGGCCAGCCCCCGGAGATCGTCCTGCCGGTGGTGAAGATCGGCCTCCAGGTCACCGGTCCGGCGCTCGAGGCGAGCCGCGATCTCGGGCAGGACGCCCCAGGCGAAGTGCTCGAAGCCCTGGCGTGCCTGATCCCAGGTTGCCAGGACCGCAGGGCCGAGGAGCTGGGCGTGGCCGTGCTCGTCGCGGTGGAGTGGCCGGATGTAATGGGCGACCACAACGCGCAGCGCGCGGACGGCGACCATCGCCGGATCGGCGGCCTCGACCGGCGGATCGTCGTCCAGTCCGAGCACGAGAACACAACCCAGGAACGACAGCTCATCGTCGGTGAGACCGAGCGGTGGCCCGGACCCGAGGTCGTCGTACAGGGCCTGGAGCGAGTCCGCCCGCGCGAGGCCGCCCGGCCGGTCCCCATGAACGATGGCACGAGCCGATCGTGCGGCCAGCGGCTCAGCAAGCTCCAGGGCGTCGATGCCGGCCAGCCCTAGATCCGGACGCAGGGATGCGAGGAGGCCGCGTAGCACCGCACCCGCAGTTCCGTCGTCGACCAGCGGTCCTGGCGCGGCGACGACCAGCGGAATTCGCGCCTCAACCAGGACCCAGACCAGCGCGGCAAGCTCGGCGTCGACCGTGCCGCGACGCACGAGTTCCACGAGCGAGGGCGGCTCGCCCGGAATCGCGGCGTCGGGCAAGGGGCGGCCGAGCTCCGGGAGTTCCATGATCACGAGCCTAGCCGAGTCGGCGGCGGACAGCAGAAAGCCCGGCGACGATGGTCGCCGGGCTCTGAGCCTCAGCCCGTGATCAGATGAACAGCGAGACGTCCGCGTCGGCTGCCCAGTCCAGGAAGTGGGTCGCACCACAAACTGGATCGATGCCGTCGATGAAGCCGTCCTTGGAGAAGCCGAAGACATCCATCGTCATCCCGCACGGGATCATCTTGACGCCCAGCTCGATGGCCAACTCGACGAGCTCGTCGATCGACGCCACGCCATGATCCTTGAACTGGCGCTTCATCATCCACGATGCCATGGGCGTCATCCCGGGCAGCGCCGTCAGCAACTGGGGCATCGGGATGGGCATCGGCATCGCCGGGTTGCCGGTGGTCCCGACCTCGAGGTGGGGGTTCTTCTGGAGGATCTTCAGGCCGTAGAAGGTGAAGAAGATGCCCACGTCCCAGCCCAGGGTCGCACCCGTCGTGGCCAGGATGAGCGGTGGATACGCCCAGTCGAGCGTCCCCTTGGTCGCGATGATCGCCATCTTCTTGGGCTTCGCGAGGCGCTCCGCCTCCTTGATCGCGAACAGTTCCTCGACCCGGGCGGCAACCATCGAGTCCACCCGATCCTTGATCATCGCGTCCATCTCCGTCATGGCCCGCTCTGCAGTCTCGACCATCTCTCCGTGGCCTCCTCTTCTAGCCGGCTTCAGGCCGGGACGATGGTTGTGGTGGCCTGCAGGATCGCAGCCACCCAGTCGTTGGCTGAGACGCCCGGAGTCTCCGGACGGACTCGCTCGTAATAGCTGGATACTCGTTCGTGGATTGCATTCTCCACTATGGCGCAACCCACAAGTGCCGCAGCCAGTTCCTGGGGCATCTCGGCCGGTCGCGCGGTGAAGTCACCGCTGAAGGAGACGTCTTCCAGCGTGTCGTCCCGGATCACCGCGGTGCACCTGATCATCCCGCCCGGGGCCTTGGTGGCGCCCTCGGCAACGCGGACCCCTTCGTGGATCCTGACGCCAGCCCGTCGCAGGCCTCCGCCTTCCTCGAGCCACTCGAGTGAGGCGAAGCGCGCGTCCAGCTGATCGGCGAGCGCGAGCTCGTCATCACGGAGCGAACCGAGCTCGATCGGTCGCCCAAGGGCGTCGGAGCAGGTCGCGACGTAGGCCTCGATCACCGCGGCGCGATTGGGCGCCTCGCCCAGCTCACGGGTCATGGTCGTCATGTATTCGCTGAGGGTCTGGTAGACCTTGTCGCGGAACTTCTCGGACGGGACCTTGAGCACGCGCGACATGGTCAGGATGTCGAAGTCGAACATCAGGCTGCCGACCACGACCTCGGCGTTGTCCATTCGCGCGGCACCGGTCCCGCCGATCTTGCGGCCGTTGACGTGGATGTCGTTGACGGGTCGATAGGCGGCTTCGATGCCAAGGGCCCGGTAGGTCTGGACCAGCGTGTCGCAGTACAGGGCAAACCGCCCCTCGACCGTCGCCGGCAGATGATCGGCGGCGAAGATCCACTGGGTGAACAGCTGGTTCCCGTCCAGGTACACAGCCCCGCCGCCGATCTCCCGCCGGATGATCGGGAACCCGAGATCCGCGCAGACACCCCGGTCAACTTCGCGATCGACGTCCTGGTGCCGCCCAATGGACACGTACGGGGCGTCGGGCGAGACGAGCATGATCGTGTCGGATGACCCCGGGGTCATCGCGTAGCCAACGGCGTGATAGATCACCTGGGAACGCAGCGGGTCCACGGTGCCAAGGTCAAGCAACCGGATGGGGACGTTCGAGTTGCTCAAGGTCGAACTCCTTGCTTTCTGCTCAGTCTGCACAGCGCAGGCACGAAACGCCGAGTTCCTCGATCCGGGCACGGTACCGCTCGGTGGCATCGTCACCGGTTACCAGGCCGGCCGTCTCGGGCTCCCAGGCATCTGGTTCCAGGCGCACCAGCCAGCCGAGGCCGTACGGATCCCGGTTGGCCACCAGGATGTCGGCGGCAAAGGCCTCGGCGTTGGTGGCCAGAACGGTTCCGGCGACCGGTGTGGGGAAAGGGCCGGCCCATTTCGCCGATTCGATCGTCGCAGCACTCTGGCCCGCGTCGAGGTGCTTGCCGACCTTCTTGAACAGGATGTGGAGTACCTTGCCGGAACGCGTCTGGGCCGGATCAGTCAGCCCGAGCACGACGGTCCCGTCATCCTCCGGGCGCAACCATACGTCGCGAGGCACGTCGTACCAGAGATCCACCGGGATCTCGCAGCCATTGAAGACCGGCGAGTCGCCGAGTCCGATCAGCTGCAACTGATGCCCTCGGCCACCAGGAACGCGGCGTAGGCCTCGACCCCGGCGGTGCCGCTCGCCAGCTCGGACTTCTGGGCATCCCAGGCCGACGGACGAATGCGCACGATCCAGCCCGCGCCATAGGGGTCGCTGTTGACGAGCGTCGGATCGGCGGCCAGATCCGTGTTCACGGCCACGACCTCTCCATCGACAGGGGCCGGCACGGGCCCGACCCATTTGCCGCTCTCCACGGTCGCGACGCTTTGGCCGCGCTCAAGCACCTTGCCGACCTTCTTGGTCGTGATGGCGACGACGCGCGCGGCGAGGTGCTGGGCCACATCGGTGATCCCAACCGTGATCTCGCCGGATCCGTCGTCGCGGGCCCAGGCGTGCTTCTCCACCCAGTAGTACAGGTCGTCCGGGATATTGCAGCCTCGAGTGTCGGTCATGGCGATCCTCCTTCAGTCGTGGTCTCGGCGGGGATCGGAGGGAGCCCGACCTGTTCGGCATGGGATGCCTGGAAATGGTAGAGCAGGAGATCAAAGGCAACCAAAGCGATCTCTCGCTGGAACTCGGCCAGGAAGTCAGGCTCCCTTCCGCGCGGATTGGCCACGCGCTCCAGTCCCTCGTCGCAGAACGGGCAGTCGAGCGCGAACTTGAGTGTGCCCTTGGCCTCGTCACGAAAGGTCCGGACCTGCTCGGGATGGCCATCCCAGAGGTGGGCGTGGGTTTCCATCCGGGTGCCCTGGATCTGGCAGTACGGGCAGTTCATGCCGGAACCAGCCCCGCTGCCGCCAGCGCGGTGCGGCCGAGCTCCGTCAGCGCCACCCGATCCGTCTCAAGCTCGCGGGACACGAGCCCGCATGAGGCAAGGGCACCGATTCGCGCGGCTACCGCCGCTCGATCACCTGGCGCGAGACCGAACGCGCCCGCGTTGACCAGGTCCCGCATCGGAGTCGCCGGACCATCGAGGGCACCGAGGATCGTGGCGACGCCCGGCTCCGCCACGATCCCAAGGATCCAGCGACCGATCTCGGACTGGCTGGTGCTCGCCGGAACCTCGATGTCCGCCTGGCCCTCGCGGAAGGCGAACGAGGTCAGTCGCGTCTCGCTGATAGCCTGGCGATCCAGCCAGCGCACGACGGCAGCCGCGAACTCCCCCTCGGCGATCGTCATCCCGGCAGGACCTCGGTCGCTTCGAGTTCGGCGAGCGGAACCTCCTCGTTGGCGGGCGGTTCCTCGAGCGGCATGCCGATGGCGGCGGCGACCAGCTCCGCGAGGTCGCTGACCAGGAGTCGCTGCTCGTGCCCGGTCGCCTTGACAGCAGCCGTGTACATCGTCAGGTCCTTGGGACATGCCGTCACGAAGTCGGAGATGCCGGGGAGCGCGACGGCCTCCCGAATTCGCTGCTCGGACGGCCGCTCGATGAGTCCGCTGTCGTCCTGCCAGATCCGGCCGCCACCGGCCCCGCAGCAGAAGGTGTTCGCCCCGTTCCGGGGCATCTCGACGAGGTTCGCCCCGATCGCCGCCAGGACCTCCCGCGGAGCGGCGGTCACCTTGCTGTAGCGAGCCAGGTAGCAGGGGTCGTGATAGGTGACCTTGCGGTCGATCCGGTTGCGCGTGACCAGGTCGCCCGAGGCGAGGAGCGCAGCCAGCACCTGGCTGTAGTGCCAGACCTCGTATTCGCCACCGAAGTCCGGGTATTCGAACTTGAGCGTGTTGAGCGTGTGCGGATCGGTCGTGACGATTCGCCGGAAGCGTGCCTTGGAGAGCTGGCCGACGTTGTGCTCCACGAGCATCTCGAAGAGGCCCTCTTCACCGGCTCGCCGAACGTCGTTTCCGGCGTTCCGCTCGCCCTCGTAGAGGATCCCGAAGTCCATCCCCGCGGCCTGGAAGAGGCGGGCGACGAGGCGTGTGGACTCCTGGACCCGCACGTCGAAGCTGGCGAAGTCACCGACGAACCAGAGCCAGTCCACGTCCTCCTTCCGGGCATCGACGATCGGCGTCGCCAGGCCATCGGTCCACTTGGCGCGCGCCCGCCCCGACTGCCCGAAGGAGTTGCCCTGCTTGGCGAGGCTGGCGAACGCCGTCTGCAGGCTGGGCGACACCTCGCCCTGGTCCACCAGCGACCGCCGCATGCCGACGATCGTGGGGACATGCTCAATGCCGACGGGGCACGCCTCGACGCAAGCGAGGCACATGGTGCAGGACCACAGGGTCTCGGCACTGATGAGCCCGCCGGCGAGCCGGCTCCCGCCTGGATCCGGAAGCGTTCCGTACGCCCGGTCTGAGCGATGCTCGCCCAGCGGCGCGGCGATGCCCCAGGCCGCGTCGGCCTCCTGTCGGATATCGAGGATCAGGTCACGTGGGGATAGCGGGGCACCCGAAGCCACGGCGGGGCATGCGACATGGCAGCGCCCGCACTTCGTGCACGCGTCCACGTCGACGAGTTGCTTCCAGGTGAGATCCGCCAGGTCGCGGATTCCGACGTGCCCGTCGGCCGGGGCCACCGCCGCCAGGTCGAAGACTGGCAGCCGGCGACCGGCTAGCGGCGAGCGGAGGGCCAGATTGACCGGGTCCGAGATCGTGTGGATGGCCTTCGAGAACGGGAAGTACGCGACGAACGCGAGCGCGGTGCCCGCGTGGGCCCACCACATCGCGTAGCGGATCCCCTCGGCCGCATCGGCATGCATCCCGAGAGCCCCGAGGATGGCGCCGACCACCCAGCCAACGGGCGAGAAGATCTCGAACGATGGGAAGTCGTGGGCGAGGATCCGCGTGCCTTCCAGGACGAAGCCGCTCAGTCCGAGCAGGCCGAGCCAGCCCAGAAATATCCAGTCGCCGGTCCGGAACCCACCGCGATCCGTCGTCGCCGGTGCGATATCGACGCGCCCGTAGTCAAGCTGGCGTGGTTTCCGGTAACGGCGGATGGCCAGCGCTCCAATGCCCACCAGCATCGCCAATCCGAGAACATCCAGAACGAACGAGTAGATGACGTAGAACGTGCCCCAGTAGAAGCTGAACTGGGGGGCGAGCGGCCGGACGATGTCGCTTTCGATGGTCAGGATCGCCGTCCCGATGAAGAGGACGATGAATCCCCACATGACGGCCGCGTGGAAGACGCCGGCATACGGATCCCGCTTCGCGACGGTCCGATTGAGGGCGGTATCAAACGAACTTCTCGTGACCCGCCGGATGAAGCCGAGCGGTGACCCGATGACGTCCTGGGAGCGCCCGCGTGCGTACTTGCGCAGGCGGACCCCGATCCCGACGATGAAGACGATGCTCACGATCGCCGACAGGACGTAGAAGACGAGCTCGCCCTGTGGCGAGATGCCCTCGAAGATCTCGCGGGTCACATCCCGGCCGAACATGCCCGCGCCCTGCTAGCTGCCGAGTTTCGCGGTCAGTGCCGGCACCACGTCCAGCAGATCCGCGACCGCACCGTAGTGGGCCACCGAGAAGATCGGGGCGCGCGCGTCCGAGTTCACGGCGATGATCAACTCGGCCCCACGCATGCCCTCGAGGTGCTCCGGCGCGCCGCTGATCCCCAGCGCGATGTAGACCTTGGGTTTGACCTTGAGGCCCGACTTGCCGACCTGGCGGGTTCGAGGCAACCAGCCGGCATCCGCGATCGGACGGGACGATGAAACCGCCCCTCCCAGGGCAGTGGCCAGCGCCTCGACCAGCTCCAGGTTGTCCTGCTCCCCGATCCCGCGACCGACCGACACGAGGACGGACTCGCGGGTGATGTCAACGTCGCCTGCCTCGGGCTTGAGGAGACCCGTGAACCGGATTCGCGCGTCCGATGCCCCGAGGGCCACCTGCTCGACCGCCGGCGACGCACCAGAAGCTGGAGCGAAGGAACCGGCCACGACCGTGACGATCCCGCGACCCCCGTCGAACCGAACCTTCGCCTGGATTTTGCCGGCATACAGCTGACAGGTCACCAGTGGGGCACCGCCATCGAGGGACACGTCGACCGCGTAGGCCGCCAGCGGGAGGCTGAGTGCCGCTGACAGGCCGGCTGCCACGTCCATCCCCGGGCCGCTGTTGGCAACCATGACGAGGGCGGGCGCCCGTTCCTTGATGATCGGCACGAGGGCCGCCTGGTACGCGGACGGGCTGAATGACTCGAGCCCCGGGTCATCCACGACGAGCACCCGGCTGGCGCTCAGGGAACTGGCCAGGCCGGCGACGCCGGAACCGAGCAGTACGGCCACGGCCTCGCCGCCGCCCTGCGTCGCAAGCGCCGATGCTCGCCCGAGGAGCTCGTGGGTGGTATCGAGGATCGCACCGTCGCGATGCTCGACGACGACCAGGATCTCGCCGCTCATCGTGCTCCTCCGGTGATGCCGCGCTCGGCCAGGATGGCGGCGATGCGCTCGGCGATCGCCCCCGGGTTACCCGTGATCATCTCGGCCGTCGTCCCGGATTCCGGGACCGACATCGATTCGATCGTCAGGCCACTGCCGATCGCCGGAGGACCGGCTTCGAGGCTTTCGATCGTGGCCGTCTTCATCAACTGACGGACGCGGCTGACCGGGGCATAGCGCGGCGCCTCGCGTGAGGTCTGGACGCCGAGGACGGCGGGCAGATCCACCTCGAACTCGCCGACGACGCCGCCCGCGTACTCCTGGTGAACGGTCACACTGGAACCCCCGGCGGCAACCGCGATGTGCGTCACGACCGAGACGTGTGGGTGCCCTAGGAGCGTGGCGACCAGGGGACCCACCTGGCCATCAAGGTCGTCGATGGCCTGAACGCCGGTCAGGACCAGATCGTGCGCGACGGCCCCGAGGGCCGACGCGTAGGCAGCCGCTGCCGTGTGCGAGTCGGGGTTCTGCTCGTAGGAACCGACTTTGACCACCCGGTCGGCGCCGCGCGCGAGACAGGTGGCGAGCAGTTCGTCCACGGCCCCGGCCTCGACCCCGAGCGCCAGGCACGTGACAGTGCCGCCGCTGGCGTCCCGGAGATGGAGTGCCTCCTCCAGCGCGTATTCGTCCCATTCGCTGGCCACGAAGCTCATCCACTCGCGGTCGAGCCCGGTCCCGTCGGGATCGATCTCCAGCTCCTCCGCGAGATCGGGCACCTGCTTCAACAGAACGACGTAGTCCATGCGACTCCTCGCGCTACCGATGGGTGAGGGTGATGGGGCGGCGGGGCCAACTGGTGTCGGCCGGGAACATCAGGCTGCTGGTGGCTGCATTGCCTGGTCGATGAGCTCGATGATGTCGCGAACGACGAGGCGCCCGTCGTTGCCGGTGGATTTGACCGCGTCCTCGAACCGCGATGGCTCGTACGGGCAGGCCACGGAAAGAACGCCGCTGCCATCCATGCCGACCGTGGCCACGGCCTCCCGGACGCGACGCTCGGACAGTCGCTCGGAGACGTGCTCGGCGACGAACCCGTCCAGCCACATCCCGCCTCCGCCACCGCCGCAGCAATAGCCATTCGCCTTCGTGTGCGGCATCTCCGCCAGTCGAACGCCGGGGATGGCCTCGAGCAGCTTGCGCGGCGCGTCGTATTCGCCGTTGTTCCGGCCGAGGTAGCAGGGATCGTGATACGTCACGTCGAGATCGACCGACGACTGAAATTCGATCTTGTCCACGAACGGGGCGAGGAACTGCGTGTAGTGAAGAACCTCGCCTTCCCAGCCCAGGCGCGGGTACTGGTTCTTGAACGCGTTGAAGGCATGCGGATCCATGACGACGAGCTGCTTGAACTCATACTTCTGGAACGCCTTGATGTTCTGCTCGGCGAGGAGTTCGAACAGTCCGCTTTCTCCGGCCAGGCGGGCCGAGTCGCCGTCGCTCCGTTCCTCCGGCCCGAGGATGGCGAAGTCAATCCCGAGTGCGGTCATGACGCGGGCCATCGCCCGGGCGGCGTCCTTTCCTCGGGGGTGGTAGCTGGTGTAGTCGGAGACGTACCAGAGCACGTCCACGGCGCGCCCGATCTGGCTGATGATCGGAACGTCAACTCCAGCCTCGGCGATCCAGTCGATCCGCTTGCGCGGCGACTCGCCCATCGGGTTGCCCGATTTCTGGAGGTTCCGGAAGACATCGGACAGCTCGTCGGGGACCTTCCCCTGCAGGACCGCCTGCTCGCGAATCGCGGGCATGATCCGGAGCGGGTTGACCTCCTTGGGGCAGACCCGGTAGCAGTTGCCGCAGGTCGTGCACAACCAGAGGTCCGGATCGTCGATCAGGTCGTTGCCGCGAACGACCTTCGCATTCAACTTGCGCGGGCCGTAGTCGCCGACATGCTGGACGGGGCAGACCGGGACGCACTTGCCGCACTGGTAGCAGTCGCGCATTGATTCGCCGCCGTCGAGCGAGGTGATCCAGTCCATGGCCTCGGTCGGGAGCGCCGTGGTCGACCGGTCGCTGAACATCCGGTTCCAGTGACCCGAGATGTCGACTCCGTCAACGACCGCGTGCTCCAGCTCGTGGATCTGGTCCACCTTGAGGATCGGAAGGTCCCTGGACACCCTTCAGCCCCCCCGAGCCACGGACGGCTGGCGCACACCGAGGAGGCGTCGCACCAGGTCCGGTAGCTCCGGAATGACCCGGTTGAACTCCTGGGTCATGCGGAGGCGAGTCACCGTGTACAGGTAGATCCCGTAGATCGCGGCGAGATAGACGTCAACGGCGAAGGGGCTGGCACCCATGCGCTGGAACCCAAGTTCGCGGGCCGTGGCAATGACCGCGGAGGTCGCGGCGCCAACGCGCAGGTAGACCGACCCCGCGTCCGGTCCGGCGAAGTCGAACTCCTCGACCATCACCAGCGGCAGCGACCCGGTCCGCGCTTCCGGATCCCACATCCAGCGGCTCCACATCCAGTAGCGCTGGGGATCCCAGAAGTGGAGGATCTCGCCGGCCAGATCCCGGCGGACCGGCGCCTCGACGGCGCCGAGGGCCTCATCGAAGGCGGTGAAGCGGGTTTCGATCCGGCCCGACCCATGGATCAGGTCGCGCATGGCCAGCGCGATCGCCGGTGCGCCGTGGGCAAGCAGTAGCTGATCAGCCCGGCGACGCGTCGCAAAGACGCGGTCGAGGATCGGACGGACGACGAGGCCGTTTCCCGCCTCGAGCGATTCGATCGCCAGCAGCGGAGCCAGGTCGGCCTGCTTCCCGGCCATGAGATCCGAGACCGTCCCGATGTCCTCCTCGCTGATCTTGACCAGCGCCTCGCGCATGAACTCGACGGCGCTGGGCGTATCGACGGCGTCGACGAGCCCACCCTGCGAGAACGCCTCGCCGCCGAAGACCGCCGGACCCCAGGTCATCAGCCGACGCCTGCCCCGGCCCGGAGTGACCCGCGGATCGCGGCCACCGCGTGCGCGGCTGCCGCACCGGCCATCCCGACCGTGTCCTCGAGATCCTTCGGCCCCGCGGCTGCCCCGGCCACGAAGATGCCCGGTACCGATGTGGAGACGACATCCATCGGCTCACCGGGGAGCGCGATGAATCCGTACTTGTTCTGGTCAATGCCAAGGATGCCGGCCACGTCTCGCGTCCCGCGGCTCGGCTCCATGCCGACCGACAGGACGATGACGTCCATGAGGACCTCGAGCGGGCGACCCATGGTCGTGTCCTCGCCCTTCATCAGGAGGCGCCCGTCCTTGCCCACGATCTCGGTCACGATCCCCCGGATGTAGGTGACGTTGTGTTCCTCCTGGGCGGGCCAGTAGATCTCGTTCTCCCAGAACCCGTACATCCGCATGTCGATGTAGAAGATGTAGACCTTGGTGTCGGGGAGCATGCGACGGATCTCGATCGCCTCCTTCGAGGCGACACCACAGCAGACCTTCGAGCAGTACTCGTTGCCGAGCCGGCGGTCGCGTGA
>JBDTOF010000238.1:0-2593 GCA_039933375.1 Chloroflexota bacterium | reverse complement strand
GAGGCGCTCAAGGCACTGGCGGGTCTCCCGGTCGGCTAGGCCTGCCGTTCGCTCAACAAGCACGCTGCCAGATCGGCGCTGGAGGCCGCATCGAGGCGGGGGAGCAGCTTGTGACCGACGCCGAGGTACTCCAGGAGATCCTCCATCGGTATGTCGCCGTCGACCGACGAGATGCGATTGAACCCTGTACCGAGGCCTTGCTCGGCGTCGTCGACGAGGTCTACCCGGTGGAACTCGAGGATATGCGTCGCGCCTCGGCGATCGTCCGGTCGAGCGTGCTCACGGCCCGAGACGCCGTCCATGTGGCGATCATGAATCGACGCGTCATCACGCGGATCCTGACCTTCGACCGCGCCTTCGATTCGGTCCCGGGATCATCAGGGTCGGCGGCTGACGATCGCGTTGACGCCTGCCTTCCACGACCTCGGGTAGAGTGGCCCGGGAGTCGGACCGAACGTCCGGCCCATGGCATCTGGGGGTCTCGAGATGGACGAACAGGCCGTACGCGACCAGGCTGAGGCGCTCTGCGTCGCCATCGTCGCCGGTGACATGGACCAGGTGGCGACCCACTTCAGCGAGGAGTTGCGCCGGAACCTGGGCGAGGTCGTGGCGTTGCTGCCGTTGCCCTGCGCCGAGGCGGTCATCGAGTCCATCGATCGCGGCGGGTCTGCTGCCACCACCGTCACCCTGCGCCTGACCGGCGAGACCGAGGAAATCCAGATCGTGACCCGCTGGAAGGACCGCGACGGCACCCCGACGGTGATCGAGGCGAGCCACCTGAGCCGGACCGAGATGGACGCACCATCCGGTGCCGATGACGCGACGGAGGGCGACTCGGCCAGCCAGACGGACTGACGCCTCGAGCGACCCGACCGGCCCGCGCGCTCGGGCCAAAAGACCCTTCCGCAATCTCGGCGACGGGGCGACGGTAGGAGGAACAGCCGGTACCGTAGGACTGGCGGTCGCCTTGGCGGCATACGAGCCGACGGACCCCACGACGGGTTCGTCCTGAGAGAGAAAAGAGGTCCCGATGAGCAAGAGCGGTGTGCTGGAGGCATCGGTCGCGACCGCGGAATTGCGGATCGGGGATCGCGTCCTGGAATTGCCGATCGAGCCGGCCACGCAGGGCCAGGACGGGGTGAACATCGCCGCGCTCTTCAAGGACGCCCATCTGACGACCCTCGACTACGGATTCGCCAACACCGCAGCGACGAAGAGCGCCATCACCTATCTCGACGGCGAGGCGGGGATCCTCCGCTACCGCGGCTACCCGATCGAGCAGCTGGCCGAGGAATCGACGTTCCTCGAGACCGCCTACCTCCTGATCTACGGCGAGCTCCCCACGACGGACCAGCTGGACAGCTGGGTTGACGGCATCAAGAAGCACACGCTGCTCCACGAGGAGTTCAAGCGCTTCTTCGACGGCTTCCCGATGGACGCGCACCCGATGGGGATCCTGTCCTCGACGGTGAGCGCGCTCTCGACCTTCTACCAGACCTCGGTCGATCCGCACGATCCGGATGACGTCGAGATCAGCACCATCCGGCTCATCGCCAAAATGCCGACCATCGCAGCGTGGGCCCACAAGAAGTCGATCGGGCAGCCGTTCATCTACCCGGACAACGCCCTCGAGTACGAGGGCAACTTCCTGCGGATGATGTTCGCCACCCCTGCCGAGCCCTACGTCATCCCGGAGGTCGCGGCCCGCGCGCTGCGGACCCTGTTCATCCTCCACGCCGATCACGAGCAGAACTGTTCGACCTCGACCGTTCGGCTGGTCGGCTCGAGCCTCGCCAACCTGTACGCCTCGGTTTCGGCGGGCATTGCCGCGCTGTGGGGTCCGCTCCACGGCGGCGCCAACCAGGAAGTGCTCGAGATGCTCAACGCGATCGTCCGGGACGGGGGTGACGTTGGGCGATCGATCGACCGGGCCAAGGATCATGACGATCCCTTCCGGCTGATGGGCTTTGGGCATCGGGTCTATAAGAACTACGACCCGAGGGCCCGGATCATCAAAACGGCCGCCCACGACCTCCTGGACCAGCTTGGCGCCGATGACGAACTCCTCCAGGTCGCGCTGGAGCTCGAGGAGGTCGCTCTTCGCGATCCGTACTTCGTGGATCACAAGCTCTACCCGAACGTGGACTTCTACAGCGGCCTGATCTATCGAGCCCTGGGAATCCCCACGGACATGTTCACCGTGATGTTCGCCATCGGGCGCCTGCCAGGCTGGATCGCCCAGTGGCGGGAGATGATGGTGGATCCGGGGTTCCGGATCGGCCGCCCGCGCCAGCTGTACGTCGGAGAACCCGAGCGAGCCTACGTGCCCGCCGCCAAGCGGTAGCTGCTCCCGTCGGCGTCCCCGACGCAAGGCAAGTCGGCATCGATTGTTCGTGAGCATGCCACGCGAGGTCCCTCGCCAATAGGACCTTTGGTTGGGGTCCGGAATGGTCCTGTTGGGTCGTGGTGCGTTGCGGTGTCCTCGGGCCACGATGGGCGCCCTGATGCAGACCAGTCCGCACGCCATGCCCACGACGCTCCTCGCCCACGGCGGCCGCTGGATTACCGCGTCCATGACCGCGATCATGCTCGT
>JBDTOF010000237.1:0-2746 GCA_039933375.1 Chloroflexota bacterium | reverse complement strand
GCAGGACGGCACCGGTCGGGTTGCACGGATAGCCGAGAAATAGCGCCTTGGTGCGAGGGGTGATGGCCGCCTCCACGGCCGCCGGATCCAGCGCGAAATCGTCCTCGAAGCGCGTCCGGACATGGACGGTCGTGCCCCCCGCGAAGACGATGGCGGGGACGTAGGCGACGTACGACGGCTCGTGGAGGATCACCTCATCGCCCGGATCACAGGTCGCTCGAAGGGCGAGATCGACCGCCTCAGAGGCCCCGACCGTGATCAGCAGTTCGGTCATCGGGTCGTAGTGGACCCCGTAGCGACCCTCGAGATGCTCGGACAGCGCTCGGCGGAGCTCGATCGTCCCGTAGTTGCTGGTGTAGTGGGTCCGTCCCTCGCGCAGCGACTCGACACCCGCTTCGATGATGTGCCGCGGCGTGTCGAAATCCGGTTCCCCCACCCCGAGACTGATGACGTCGGTCATGTTGGCCAGGATGTCGAAGAACTTCCGGATCCCGGACGGTGGGACGTCGATGACGCGTTGCGCGAGAGCGCGCTCGGCCAAGGGCTTGCGGGCGTCCGCGGTCATGACGGCATCGTCGCGCCAACCGCCAGGGCCGCAGCGCGGGTCGTCGGCGTAGGGCCTGCGGGGTCGTCGGCATGTGCAAGCGCGGTTGGCATCATGCCGCTCCACGTCGCTCCGGCCGTCAGGCCCTCGAATGCCCGCGCGGCGCGGAACAGCATCAGCTCGCTCCAGGCTGGCCCGATGAGTTGCAACCCAACGGGAAGGCCGTCCGAAAGGCCACACGGAATTGAGATGCCGGGGAGCCCGGCCATGTTGACCGGCAGCGTGCAGGCGTCCGACAGATACATCGCCACGGGGTCCGCGGTCCTGGCACCGAACCGGAAGGCGACCGACGGGGACGTCGGGGCAACGAGCGCATCGATGCCGGTCGCGAAGACCTGGTCGAAATCCCGCTTGATGAGTGTCCGGACCTTCTGGGCCTTGAGGTAGAAGGCGTCGTAATAACCGGCCGACAACGCGTACGTTCCGAGCATGATCCGCCGCTTGACCTCGGCCCCGAAGCCGTCGCCTCGGGTGGCGAGATAGTCCGCGATGAAGTCCCCCCCTTCGAGGCGCTTCGAGCTTCCGTAGCGGACCCCGTCGTAGCGCGCCAGGTTCGCCGACGCCTCGGCCGGGGCCACGATGTAGTACGTGGCCAAGCCGTAGTCCGTGTGCGGCAAACTGACGTCCTCGACATCCGCTCCGGCGTCTTCGAGGAGCGTGACCCCCTCGCGAATCCTCCGCTCGACGTCCGGGTCCATGCCGGCCACGAAGTACTCGCGCGGGAGCCCGAAGCGCTTGCCCTTCAGCCAGGAGGCAGCCTCATCGTCCGAGGCGGGCAGTGTGAGCAACTCGTCGGGGACCTCGACGGGCGCCGAGGTCGAGTCCCGTTCGTCGCGCCCGGCAATGGCGTGGAGGAGCGCAGCAGCATCGCGGGCATCGCGGGCGAAGGGCCCGATCTGATCCAGCGACGAGGCAAACGCCACGATCCCGTAGCGACTGACGCGGCCGTAGGTCGGCTTCATGCCGACGATCCCGCACAGCGCGGCTGGCTGGCGAATGGAGCCGCCGGTGTCGGTCCCGAGGGACAGGGGCACGTGATGAGCGGCCACGGCCGCGGCCGATCCCCCGCTGCTGCCGCCTGGCACGGTGTCGAGATCCCATGGGTTGCTGACCGGCCCGTAGGCCGAGTACTCGTTGGACGATCCCATGGCGAACTCGTCCATGTTCGTCTTGCCGATGAAGACCGAGCCGACAGCCCTGAGCCGCTCAACGATGTGGGCGTCGTACGGGGCGCGGTAGCCCTCGAGGATCCGCGAGCCGGCGGTGCACTGACCACCCTCGACCGAGATCAGGTCCTTCAGGCCGATCGGGATCCCGTGCAGTGGGTGCAATTGGGCGAGCGCTGCGGATCCGTCCGCGCGGGCGGCCGTGATGGCTGCGTCCGCCGCGTCTGCCTGGCGCAGCGCGCCCTCGCGGTCGATCACGAGCCACGCGTTGAGAGCGCGGTTCTGCCGCTCGGCCGTGGCCAGGTGGGCGAGCGTCAACTCTCGCGAGGTGATCTCGCCACTCCGCATGCCGTCCGCCATGTCGTGAGCGAGCAGCGCCGTCAGGTCGGCGCTCATCGGATCGCCATTCGTCGGCCCACGGTGCATGGGCTCATCAGTCGGCCTCGCCGCCGAGGATCGGCGGCACCACCATGAACGGGCCCTCGCGCTGGGGCGCATTCGCGAGCGCGGCCTCCTGTGATAGGGATGGCCGCACGACATCGTCGCGGAGGATGTTCTCGAGCTCGATCGTCTGGGCCGTCGGCGGAATGGCATCAGTGTCGAGCTCGGCCAGCTTCGCGTACTGGTCGAGGATCTGGTTGAGCTGGCCCTGGAGTCGATCGAGCTCCGCCGGCGACATGCCGAGGCGCGCGAGGAATGCCACGTGTTCGACGTCGGAGCGAGAGAGTCCGGCCATCGGGCGATGATACCGTGCGGCCGGTTCCGGACCGGAAGGCGACTGGCCGGCGAAGCCTCGACGGTCCCCCGCGGGGTCTCCCATGCTCCGCACGACCAAAGTCCCACGCGGCGTCGCCGGTCGGGGGATGGTGTTCTGCGCCCCGTGGCCGGATGATCCACTTGGTCGTCAGGATCACCCATCGCTCCGAGGTACCCCGTGGCCATCCAGATTGCGTGCCTGTCGTGTGGTACCCCGGCG
>JBDTOF010000236.1:0-3050 GCA_039933375.1 Chloroflexota bacterium | reverse complement strand
GGCCGTGGTTCAGCGTCAGCTCGATCAGGTCAACGACGAGTTGGCGCTCGTGGAGCACGAGCGCACGCTGCGCTTTTTGTTTCGGTCTTTCAGTCCGGCCATTCACCATGCCCAACCCTCCGGCGACGAATTCGCGCGGAAGATTGTCTCACGGATCCCGGTCAACCTCAACTGCACAGGATGGCACCTGGCGGCCCCGGGTCAGCCGTGCTGGGTGTCGCCCTCGTGGCGGCGGACGCCCTCCTGGAGATCGTCGCGTGGAGGGGACGAGCCGAGCTTCATGCTCCCGAGCTTCATGCTCGGCTCGTCCCGAGGCTCAGGCTCGGCCGCGACGCCCCCTAGCGGCGACCGAGCCGGCGTGAGCCGTTGAAGTAGCCCATCACGACCACGACGAGGATCGCGCCAAGGGTGGCGATCACGATGCTCTCGACGTTGATACCGTCGACTGAGCCCATTTTGAGCACGTTCGTGGCGATGAAACCGCCCACGACGCCGCCGACGATGCCCAGAACGATCATCATGAGCAGACCCTCACGCGAGCCCATGATCATGTTGGCGAGAAAGCCGGCGATGGCGCCGACCACGATCCATGCAATGAAACCCATCGAGTTCATTCCTCCCTAGTGCCGGTCCGTATTGGCCGACGCGGTGTACTGGCAAGACTCGGCCAGCCCGAGGACCGCGACGGCGGTCACGTGGCAGGATCAGGCGGGATCGCGACGGAAGATCCCCACGGCCCAGAGCACGACGAGCTCGATGATCGTCCAGCCGACCAGGGCCACGAGGGCTGTGACGTCGAAGATCGAGCCCGAGGCATTCAGGGCGTCCGTCCTGAGGATCCCCTCGAACGGCGCCACAAAAAGCTGGCTGATGCTCAGGATGCCCGACACGAGGCCGTTGGCCTCTCGGGCGTCGAGCAGGAGCAGGACGAAGCGCAGCCCGATGACGAGTTGGATCAGCCCGAATGCGAGGACCACGATGCGGCGAGTGAGCTCGGCTCCCTCCGGTCCGGTCGTCGTGGTGTGGCGGCTGTCTGTCCGCACGGTCTGCTGGCTCACAGCCGGCTCCTGGGTTGCGGCTGGCATGGCTTCCTGGGTGACGACCGTCCGGTCGACTTCTTCTGTGGTCATTGCAGCTCCCTCACGCTTCACGGGGCGCGACCCAGAGGGCCGCACAGACACCTCTGGCGCAACGTGAGTTTTCAACGCGCGGGCCGCAAAGTCATGACGGCCCGTCATCAGGCGGCTCGGGACCTCTTCCGCAAGTAGCCGATCGGCACCAAGGCAACCTCGGGCCCTCGCGCGTCGCGTCAGTCCAGGAGCCGGACCTCGTCCCCAAGCTGGATCCGACCGGCCTGCTCCACCTGGGCGAGGACGCCCAGCATCGCCTTCGGGGCGCCGTGACGGTCAGGTAGCGGCCCGCGATAGCGCAGGATGGTCCGGAGTGTGTCCAGATCCCGCTCGCCCGTATCCGGATCCTGCGTTGTGATGGCACACCGAGCGTCACGCTCCGTCACCTGGAGGATCGCCTCGCCGAGGGCGATCGTTCGATCGATCCAGTCATCCTCGTGGTGCGGGATCGACCCATCGAGCTCGATCAGCATCCGGAACCGGCGTGCATCAACGGATGGAACACCGATCTGACGGGCAAGTTCGGCAACTGATCCCTGGCTGATGATCGAGGCTGGATTGGCGCTCCGGGTTCCACCCATCTGATCGGTTCGCGCAACCCTGACTGGCCGCCCGGCCAGGGGCGTGAGTGCCTCGGCCCAGGGCCCGATAACCACATGGCCAATGGCGATTCGCCCGTGAAGGGGCGTTTCCACGGCCTCGCCGAGGCGTACCTCGTCCTCGACCGCCGTCCCGTCCGGGAGCGTGACCCGGAGGGTTCGGCCCGCGGGGTCGGTGTGCGCCGACGCCTGGACGAGCCGCCCGACGACCACCCGATCGACCAGGAACCCGCGCTCATCGATGAGATAGAAGCGCCGGTCCTCGGCGACGCCACGCATCGTCAGCTCGACTTCGGTTGGATGCTCGAGTCCAAGGCTCCGCACCGGTGCGATGGAAAGGCGGACGACACGGCTCATCGCCAGAGCCTAGCCGAGTGTCCCGGTCGATGATTGACGCTTGGCTCACGCGGTCGCAGGCTACCCTCATGTCACCTGTGAACCCCGGACTGCCTACGGCCGACCCCGAGACGATGCCAGCGCTGTATCTCGGCCACGGCGCCCCTCCCCTTCTCGAGGACGAGGCCTGGATGGGCCAGCTCAACGGCTGGGCAGCGTCGCTCCCGCGTCCGACCTCGATTCTCATCGTCAGCGCCCATTGGCAGACGGCCCCGCTGGCGCTCAGCGCGACGCGACCCGTGCCCTTGGTCTACGACTTCTACGGCTTTCCGCAGCACTACTACGAGATGACGTACGGCGCGCCCGCCGCTCCGGATCTCGCCGCCAGGATCAAGGGCCTCATGCCAGCGACGGAGCCCGTCATGGAGCGAGAGAGTCGCGGACTGGACCACGGCGCGTGGGTTCCCCTCAAGGCGATGTACCCGGACGCCGACATCCCGGTCCTCCAGATGTCCATGCCGGATCTCGATCCCGCGCATCTGTTCGAGGTCGGACGGCGGCTCGCGCCGCTGCGTGACGAGGGCGTCCTGATCATCGGCAGTGGGTTCATGACCCACGGGCTGCCATTCATCCAGGAATACTTCATGGGTAAGCCCGGTGCTCCCCAGTGGTCAATTGACTTTGACGACTGGGCCCGCGAGGCGCTCGAGAACGGTGACCTCGACACGTTGTTCGCCTTTCGCGAGAAGGCTCCCGGAATGCCGTACGCGCACCCGACCGTCGAGCATTTCGCGCCACTCTTCGTGACCCTCGGGGCCGTCTCGCGGCCGGAGGATGCGCCGCGGTTCGCGATCGAAGGCTACGCCTACGGCCTCTCGAAGCGGTCCTTCGAAACTCTCTGAGCCGTCGGCGCTGCGCATCAGTTGTCGTGTTGCGGCATGGTCGGCGCCCGCTGGACCAGCGTGAGGGCGGTCACGAGGTCGCT
>JBDTOF010000235.1:0-1727 GCA_039933375.1 Chloroflexota bacterium | reverse complement strand
TCAGGACCTCGGTCCGGGTGTCCACCGACGACGTCGCCTCGTCGAGGATCAGGATGGGCGGGTCGGCCATGAACGCGCGGGCGATGGTCAGAAGCTGCTTCTCACCTGACGAGACGTTCGTGGCGTCATCGTCGAGGATCGTCTCGTAGCCTTCGGGCAGGGTCCGGACGAAATGCTCGACATGAGCGGCCTCGGTCGCTTCGGTGAGTCGCTCTTCGGAAACCTCGCCGTCGGCGCCATAGGCGATGTTCTCGCGGATCGTCCCGTTGAACAGCCAGGCGTCCTGAAGAACCATCCCGAACGTCCGTCGCAGATCGTCGCGAGCCAGCTCCCGGATATCGACGCCGTCGAGTTCGATCGAACCACCAGTGACGTCGTAGAACCGCATCAGGAGGTTCACCAGCGTCGTCTTGCCGGCGCCGGTTGGCCCGACGATCGCCACGGTCCGGCCCGGTTCGACGACCAGGTCGAGACCCTCGATCAGCGGCTTGTCCGGCTCATATCTGAAGGACACGTTCCGGAACGCCACACGGCCCTCGGCGGACGGCCGGACCGTCGGCGTCGCGGCGTCGGGGATCTCCTCGGTCTCATCGAGCAGCTCGAACACGCGCTCCGCCGAGGCGACGGCGCTCTGGAGGACATTCGCGATCGAAGCCGCCTGGATGATCGGGAACGTGAACTGCCGGGAATACTGGATGAACGCCTGGACGTCGCCGAGTGACAGTTGCCCGCTCGCGACCCGGACGCCCCCGATCACCGCGACCGCCACGTAGTTGAGGTTGGAGACGAACATCATCGCCGGCTGGATGATCCCGGAGATGAACTGGGCCTTGTAACTCGCCTCGTAGAGGCTGTCATTCATGGCATCGAACTGCTCGATGGCCTCGGCCTGGCGTCCGAACAGCTTCACGATGGCGTGGCCGGTGTGCATCTCCTCGATGTGCCCGTTGAGCGTCCCGGTCCGCTCCCACTGGGCGGCGAATTGGCGCTGGGATCGGCGGGCGATGACCACCGTCACGGCAATCGACACCGGGACCACCAGCAGGGACACGACGGCCAGGAGCGGGCTGATCGTGAACATGATCAGGAGGACCCCGATCACGGTCAGCACCGAGGTGATCAACTGCGTCAGGCTCTGCTGGAGTGTCTGGCTGATGTTGTCGATGTCGTTCGTGACCCGGCTCAGGATGTCGCCGCGGGATTGGCGATCGAAGTAGGACAGCGGGAGGCGGCCCAGCTTCGTGTCGACCCGCTGGCGGAGCCGGTAGACGGTCCGCTGGGTGACGCCCGCCATGATGTAGGTCTGGGCCCAGCTGAAGACCGAGCTCAGGAGATAGACGCCGGCGACGAGTACGAGGATCGCCGTCAGGGCGCCGAAATCGACGCCGACGCCCGGGGTCACGTTCATGCTGGCGAGCATGTCGGCGAAGTTGTCCTGGCCCTGCGCTCGAAGGCCAGCGACCATCTGGTCCTTCGTCAGGCCGACGGGGAGGTTCTTCCCGATCACGCCCTCGAAGAGCACGTTCGTCGCGTTGCCGAGCAGTTTCGGACCGATGACAGCGAAGGTCACGCTGATGGTGGCCAAGATCATGACGATCGCGATCAGGACGCGCTCCTGGCGCAGCTCGCCGAGCAGGCGGCGGAACGACGGGCCGAAGGTCCTGGACTTCGCGGCCGGGGCCTGCATGAACATCATGCCGGGCCCGCCCGGACCCATGGGACGCCGC
>JBDTOF010000234.1:0-1824 GCA_039933375.1 Chloroflexota bacterium | reverse complement strand
CGACCGCGGCGCTTCGATCGCGCCGCGTGTCGCCGAGCTCGTTGGCGCAGAGCTTGGCTGGGACTCGGCACGGCAATCGGCCGAAGTCTCCGAGTTCCTCGACGTGGCCCATCTCGAGTACGGCGTTCCGGGTCGGTAGGGCGCCCATGGCCGGTGACCGCCTGGTCCTTGCCCTCGATCAGGGAACCACGTCGTCCCGGGCGATCGCCTTCAATCATGCCGGTCGCCCCGTCGCGAGCGCCCACGTGCCGTTCGAGCAGCGGTACCCATCGCCCGGGCACGTGACGCACGACCCCGAGGCCATCTGGAACTCGCAGATGGACGCCGCGCGACAGGTCATCGCGGAGGTCGGCGGACCCGACCGGATCGAAGCCATCGGGATCACGAATCAGCGTGAAACCACACTCGTCTGGGACCGTGCGACGGGAAGACCGGTCGCTGATGCCATCGTCTGGCAGAGCCGGATCACCGCCGCCGCCTGCGACGGGCTTCGCGCACGTGGCCTCGAACCGACGTTCCGCGAGCGAACCGGCCTGCCCCTCGACGCCTACTTCTCGGGACCAAAGATCGCTCACATCATCGATGCCGAGCCCGGCCTTCGGGACCGGGCGGAGCGCGGCGAGCTGGCCTTCGGCACGGTCGACTCGTTCCTCGTCTGGCGATTGACCGGCGGTCGCGAGCACGTGACGGATGTCTCCAATGCGAGCCGAACGCTGCTCTTCGATATCCAGCGCCTGGCTTGGGATCCGGAACTGGCCGGCCACGTCGGCGTCCCGATGGCCATGCTGCCCCGGGTCGTCCCGACATCGGGCATCGTGGCCGAGACGGACCCGGAGCTGTTCGGGAAGCCAATCCGGATCGCCGCGCTCGCCGGCGACCAGCAGGCGGCGACGTTCGGCCAGGCGTGCTTCGAGCCGGGCCAGGCGAAGACCACCTACGGCACCGGCGCGTTCCTGCTGCTCAACACGGGCGAGGTCCCAATTGCGTCGACGAACCGCCTGCTGACGACGATAGCCTGGCAGCTGGCCCCCTCAGGTCCCGTGACCTATGCGCTCGAGGGCTCGGTGTTCGTCGCGGGCGCCGCGATCCAGTGGTTGCGCGATGGCCTGCGCGCCATCGATTCGTCCGAGGAGGTCGAGGCCCTGGCCGCGCAGGCCTCTGATTCGGGTGGCGTCGTGGTCGTGCCGGCGTTCACCGGTCTCGGCGCTCCGTACTGGGATCCTGATGCGCGAGGCGCGATCTTCGGGATCACCCGCGGCACCGGGCTCCCCGAGATTGCCCGGGCAACCCTCGATTCGATCGTTCAGCAGGTTGCCGACGTCGTCGACGCGATGGCCGCCGATACGAGCCAGACACTCAGCACGATGCGGGTCGATGGAGGTGCGGCGGCCAACAACTCGATGCTCCAGGCGCAGGCTGACCTGCTCGACATCGCAGTGGAGCGGCCGGAGGTCAGCGAGACGACCGCGCTCGGCGCGGCGTACCTGGCCGGGCTGGCGACCGGGTACTGGTCGAGCCTTGACGAGATCGGTGGCAACTGGGCGCTCGAACGGCGTTTTGAGCCGAACATGACCGCGCCGGATCGAGCGTTATCGCGTCAGGGATGGGCCCGTGCGGTAGCCCACGTTCGGGGCTGGGCAGGTGCGAGTTGACGTCGGCAATTTGAAACCCGGGAAAATCGGGACTAGGCAGGTTGGCCGATACCGTTTATGCTGCGCGCGCCCAATGTTACGGCACGGTCCGTGACTGCATACGCGTAGACGACCTCGAACCGGACTCCTCTCACGGCTGACGCGAGAACCCGAACGGCATCGCGGCGGCTAC
>JBDTOF010000233.1:0-3439 GCA_039933375.1 Chloroflexota bacterium | reverse complement strand
GCCTCGACGCGCGCCTCGAGCGCCACGACTTCCATCCGGAGCATCTCGCGGCGGACCTCGTCATCGGGCGGCTCGAACGTCCCCTTGGGCTCGGCCTCCGCCGGCCTGTCCCGATACTCGCCGGACAGCCAGCCCATCAGACCGCGCGACTTCTGGGACGGGCTGCGGGACCGGAGGATGGCCTCCGGGTCGATCCTGGTCAGACCGGGCACGTCGGCCGCGTCCGTCTCGGTGAGCGAAGCCCCACAGCTCGGGCACGTCGCCAGCCCGGTTTGCCGCAGCGCGGCCGAACACCACGGGCAACGGGCGGCGTCGGTCGGAACGTCGGGCGCAGGTTTCCTAGCCATGTGCTGGAACTGTAGCGCGCACGGGTACGGGAGAAATAGCCCAGATGTCCCCCTCCGCTTGCCAACCTGGGGTCCCGCGGAGCACCCTGCGTGGCTCATGACGTACTCCATCGTGGCCCTCGACACTGCGACCGGCGAGCTCGGCGTCGCCGTCCAGTCCCGCTGGTTGGCGGCCGGTTCGGTGGTGCCCTGGGCGTGCCCAGGGGTCGGAGCGATTGCCACCCAGTCGTTCGTCGATGCCCGCTACGGCATGGCCGGCCTTGCCCTGCTCGAGGGAGGCGAGGTGCCCGAGGTTGCCCTCGCCCGACTGCTTGCCGAGGATCCAGATCCAGGCGTCCGGCAGGTCGGGATGGTCGATGCCACCGGGCGCACCGCTGCCCACACCGGCGCCGACTGCGTGACGTTCGCTGGCCACCTCGCGATGCGGGGCGTCACGGTCCAGGCGAACATGATGGAACGCGCCACGGTCTGGCCGGCGATGCTCGCCGCGTACGAGTCCGCCACGGGCGACCTGGCCGATCGGCTGCTCGCCGCGCTTCATGCCGCTGAGGCCGAGGGCGGCGACGTCCGCGGCCGGCAGTCTGCCGGGCTCCTCGTGGTACCCGGCACGACGGATGCCAAGCCCTGGGACACCCGCTTCAACCTGCGGGTCGACGATTCCCGGGCGCCGCTCGATGAACTCGGCCGGCTGCTCGACCTGAGCCGCGGTTACGAGACCTTTGGCGAAGGACTCGAGGCGCTTTCCGTCGGAGAAGTGAGCGCCGCCGCGGCATTCCTGGAGCAGGCAGCGTCGCTCGCGCCGGACGATGACCAGATCCGGCTGTGGCACGCGGTCACGGTCTTCGACGCGGGTGACGAGTCGCGCGGTCGGAAGCTGTACCGATCGGCGCTGGCCGAGGAGCCGCGAGCGGGTGAGCACCTCCGCCGATTCGTGGCGGCCGGCCAGCTTCCGGGACGCGAGCGGCTGGTCGCCCGACTCACCGACGACTCAGCGGGCTGAGACCGGCGCGTCGTGCAGCGTCCGCACTACTCCCATTCGATGGTGGCCGGCGGTTTGGAGCTGATGTCGTAGACCACCCGATTGACCCCGGGAACCTCGTTGACGATGCGTGACGAGATCTTGCCAAGTACGTCGTAGGGAAGCTTGGCCCAGTCGGCGGTCATCCCGTCTTCCGATGTGACGGCCCGAATCGCGACGACGTTCGCGTAGGTCCGGCCGTCGCCCATAACGCCGACGCTGCGCACCGGGGTCAGGATCGCGAACGACTGCCAGACGCTTCGATAGAGCCCGGCGGCCTTGATCTCGTCGATCACGATCCAGTCCGCGTCGCGAAGCGTGTCGAGGCGCTCGGCCGTGACCTCGCCGAGGATCCGGATGGCCAGGCCGGGTCCGGGGAATGGCTGCCGCTGGACCATCGCATCGGGCAGGCCCAGCTCTGTGCCCACCAGGCGGACCTCGTCCTTGAACAGGTAGCGGAGCGGCTCGATCAGCTTGAACCGGAGGTCTGCGGGCAGGCCGCCGACGTTGTGGTGCGTTTTGATCTTCTGCGCTGCCTTCGACTCCGAGGTCGCGCTCTCGATGACGTCGGGGTAGAGGGTCCCCTGGGTCAGGAAGTCGATCTGGCCGAGCTTGGTCGCCTCCTCCTCGAAGACCCGGATGAACTCGTCGCCGATGATCTTCCGCTTCTGCTCGGGATCGATGACCCCGGCCAAACGGGCGAGGAAGCGCTCTCGCGCGTCGACCATGACGAGGCGCATCCCGAGATGCTGCTCGAAGGTCGCCCGCAGGAGCTCCGACTCCTTCTTGCGCATCAGCCCGTGATCGACGTAGATGCAGGTGAGCCGGTCCCCGACCGCTCGATGCACCAGGGCCGCTGCAACCGCCGAGTCCACGCCGCCGGACAGCGCGCAGATGACCTTGCCATCGGTTCCGACGGCGCGGGCATGCTCGTCGACTCTCTCGCGAATGGACGCGACCGTCGAATCGATGAAGTTGGCGGAGGTCCACGACGCCTTCGCCCCCGCGATACCGACGACGAAGTTGCGCAGGACGTCGCGGCCGCGGGGGGTGTGGGCGACCTCGGGATGGAACTGGATCCCATACAGATTGCGGCTCTGATCCGCCAGGCCCGCGTAGGGCGTCGAGCCAGACTGGGCCGTCGAGCTGAAGCCCTCGGGCAAGCGCGTGATCGAGTCGCCATGGCTCATCCAGACGGGCTGCTCGCGGTCGATCCCGGCGAACAGCGGGTCGTCGGCGGTGATCGTTACGGTCGCCGGGCCGTACTCGCGCTTCGAGGTCGGGAGTACGTCGCCACCGAGTTCGAGCGCCATCAGCTGGGCGCCGTAGCAGATGCCCAGGACCGGCAATCGACCGCTCCAGACCGCCGGATCGGGCTTCGGTGCATCGACGTCGTAGACGGAGTTCGGGCCGCCCGACAGGATGATGGCCGTCGCACCGCGCCGCTCGATCTCAGCCATCGGCGTGTCGTGCGGCATGAGCTCCGAGTACACGTTCAGCTCGCGGACGCGGCGCGCGATCAGCTGGGCGAACTGGCTTCCAAAATCGAGGACCACGACGGTCCCGTGATCCGTAGAGGCTGGGCGGTCGGCCGCGCCGCGCTCGGGACCGGGAGCGTTGAGCGCGGTCTCGAGATAGGCCTCGACCTCGGCATCATCCGGGGCAAGGACGCGATGGCCGGCATTGGCCGCCTCGCCGTGGACCGTCTTGCCGCGCCTGACGACCGGCGATTCTTCGGGCTCCAGCTCGGCCAATGACCCCTCCCGTGGTTGGACTCCGTGATGCACTCAAGTCTACCGGCCCGCCCCAGTTCCAGATGCGCGCTAGGCTGCTGCACATGCCAGCGATCAGATTCCCAATTCGCCTGGGCGCCAGGTCCCGGGTGGGCCTGCGCCTGGCGTTCGGCGCAACGCCGGAGACAGCGTGGGCCGAGGCCGACGAGTCAGGCCTGCGAGCCCGGTTCGGGCGGTCCTCGTTCGAGACGCCGCTCGACAACATTGCCAGCTGGCGGATCGAAGGCCCATTCCGCTGGATCACCGCGATCGGGATCCGGACCAGCATCCGCCACAGGGAT
>JBDTOF010000232.1:0-4942 GCA_039933375.1 Chloroflexota bacterium | reverse complement strand
GAGGTCGAGGGCCTTCGAATCTCGATCGCCGTGGTCGCCGAGGCCTGACGCTCAGGAGGTCGAGGTCCGTGGGGACGCCGAAGGCATTCGACATTGTCATCGTCGGCGGCGGAGCCGCCGGGTGTGTCCTCGCACGCCGCCTGAGCGAAGCGGGAGAGCGATCGGTCCTCCTGCTCGAGGCGGGGCCGGACCTCCGAGGCCATGTCACGCCCGAATTACGGGACGGCTGGCGGCTGGCGGGTGGACCTGCCTGGGGGGTGGACTGGGGGTTCGAGTCCGAGCCGTCTGGAGGCGGAGCAACGAGCAAACTTCGGCGAGGGCGTCTTCTCGGCGGCACCTCGTGGCTGACGCGTTTCGCTGTCCGTGGAGCCGCCGCCGACTTCGACACCTGGGCAGCCAACGGCAATCCCGGCTGGGCTTTCGCGGACGTTCTTCCGACCTTCCGTCGAATTGAGGTCGACGCGGAGTTCGGTGACAGTCCGTGGCACGGCGCCAACGGGTTGCTCCCGATCACGAGATACCCGCACGTCCCCCGGTCGGAGATCCACGAGGCGGCCCTCGAGGCACTGGTGGAGAGCGGCATCCCGAGCGTCGACGACCACAATCACCCGACCGCCGAAGGCGTTGGCCCCATGCCGATGAGCTCCCATGACGGGCACCGTGTCACCGCGGTCGACGGCTACCTCCCAATCGACCGACGTGCCGCCAACCTCACGATTCGCGCCGACTCGCCGGTGGCGAAGGTCGTGATCGATGCCGGCCGGGCGACCGCCGTCCAACTGACCGATGGCACGGAGATTGCTGCCGACTGGATCGTGCTCGCGGCCGGCACCTACGGCAGCCCGACCCTCCTCATGCGCTCGGGCGTGGGACCCGCCGACCACCTGACCGACGTGGGCGTCGCGGTCCAGCTCGACCTGCCAGGTGTTGGCTCGAACCTCGCCGACCATCCTGGCGTCGAACTCGACTCGGGGTGGCGAGGCGTGGGGACTGCCGGCCCGATCCTCCATTCGATCGCGACCTTCCGAAGCTCGATCGCCCCGAGCGATGGTGCCCCGGACCTGATGTTCTGGATCACGGATCCTGACGCCAGCGATCCCGGGTTCTGGTTCGACCCGATCCTGTTGAAGCCGCAGTCCCGCGGTACGGTTCGGCTCCGATCCGCCGACCCGCAGGACGCCCCGCGGATCACCCTCCCGGGGGTGCGCGAGGCCGTCGACATCGAGCGGCTCGCGGAGGGTTCCCGACGCGGCCTCGAACTCGCCGCCAGCTCGCAGATCCGGCGCCTCGCGACCGAGGCTCCGCCGTCAGGCCCGAAGACGGCCGAGGATCTCCGTCGGCACATCGTCGAGAACGCCTACTCGAATCCACACGTCGTCGGGACCTGCGCGATGGGCCCGTCGCCCAGCGACGGCGCGGTTGTCGATTCCTCGGGTCGGGTCCACGGCGTGGAGCGGCTCAGCGTCATCGACGCCTCGATCATTCCGGAGCCCCCTTCCGGCTTCCCGCACCTCATCACGATCATGCTCGCGGAGCATCTTTCGTCGGTTCGATAACCGTGATCGGCACGCTCGAGCCGAGCCGCGGCATCCAGGGCGTGAACTACCCGGGGGCGCGCACCGTTGTCCCGAGCTGGTCGAGCAGGAACGCGTATTGGTCGGCCTTGAGGGCCACGGTCTCGTCGATGCCGGATCCCATGCCGTGCCCGGCCTTGTCTGTGGTCCTGAGCAGGATCGGTCGCCCGGAGGACGTCGCGGCCTGGAGACGTGCCGTCATCTTTCGTGAGTGGTACGGATCGACGCGCGGATCGTTTGCGCCGGTGGAGAGGAGGACGGCCGGGTAGGCAACGCCGTCCCGGACATTCGCGTAGGGCGAGTAGGCGAGCAGCGCTCGGAAGTGTTCGGGATCGGTCACGGTACCGAACTCGGTAACGTTGAAGATCCCGTTGTCGTCCAGCTCGACCCGGAGCGAATCAAGCACACCGACATCGCAAGCGACCGCCCGGAACAGCTCCGGACGCTGGGTCATCACGGCGCCCATGAGGAGCCCGCCGTTCGACGCTCCCATGATCGCCAACCTCTCCGCCTGAGTGTAGCCCGTCTCGATGAGCCGCTCGGCGCACGCGATGAAGTCGTCGAACACGTTCTGCTTCCTGGTGAGGTTGCCGGCTCGATGCCACGCGTCCCCGAACTCGCCCCCACCCCGGATATGGGCGATGGCGTACACCGCGCCTTGCTCAATCCAGGAGAGCAGCGTGGGGCTGAACGATGGTTCAAGGCTGAGGCTGTACCCGCCGTAGCCGTACAGGAGGGTTGGATTGGAGCCGTCGAGGGCAACGTCTCGGGGCCGCAGGATCGTGATCGGAACCCTCGTCCCGTCCTTCGAGATCGCCTCGTCCCGAATGACTTCCACCCCTGAGAAGTCCGCGTCCGACGTGACGCGCATTGACGTGACTCGAGGCTCGCCGGAACCCGCCTCCCAGCGATAGAACGCCTCAGGTTCCATGTAGCCGGCACGGCTGAAAAACACCTCATCGCCCTCGAGCCCCACGAGCGACCGAATCGCGGAGACACCTGCGCCCTGCGGCATCCCGATCGGCCGCCCATCACCGTCGTACGCTTCGAGTCGAGACGGTCCGCCCTTCATGCGCGCCACATAGATCCGATTTGGCGTGACCGCCCAGGTCGCGATCGAACCATTCGACTCGGGGACGGCCGTCACGGCAGAGGCGAGGGTGCCGTCGAGAGATATCCGCAGGAGCTTCCCGTTGGGGGCGCCTGCCAGGCTGCGGAGCCAGAGCGCACCCGCCCCGAACATGCCGCCGACGACCTGGCCCTCGACCGTGGACAGTTGTCGCCAGGATCCGTCCGGCTGGCGCAGCCAGGTCTCACAGTCGCCGCCGTCGCCGTGCGCGACGCGGGTGAAGACGTGCCGGCCGTCCTCGGACGACTCCATCTCGATCTCGCCGATCTTCGGAAATTCCCTCCCCACCTCGTAGGTATCAGACTCGACCGGACTGCCGAGTTCGTGACGCCAGACCTGTTGGTAGAGGTGCATATCGGCCGGGTCGCGCTCGCCGTCGCGTGGATAGCGGGTGTAGAGCACCGAACGCGATCCCTCCAGCCAGGCGACGCTGCCGCCGGCCGTCCCGTACTGGACCTTCGGAATCCGTTCAGCGGTCTCCTCCCCCGACTGTACATCGAAGACGTGGAGCGTCCCGTCCTCACTGCCCCCCTCAGACAGCGAGACAGCCACGAGCCGCCCGTCGTGCGACGGGACGAACCAGTCGATTGCCGTGGCACCGCTCGGGTCGAGCGGGTTGGGATCCACGACAACCCGCTCCGTTGACGGGTCGTCCACGTCGGCGATCGCGACCAGGAGGACCTGCTGGAGCGGTGGCTGGAACTTGTACGCGAACAGGAGGCCGCCGTGCCAGCCGGTCGGTGTGTAGCGGACAGACGTTCCGAGGAGCCGGCGGATCCGCGCGCGCAGCATCGGCAGCGACGGAAGTGCATCGAGGTACGCACGCGCCTCCATGTTCTGCGCGTCGCTCCAGGCACGGACCTCCGGGTCCGACCTGCCCTCAAGCCAACGGTAGTCATCGACCAGGTTGACCCCGTGATAGGTGTCAACGACCGGGCGCCGCGGAGCCATGGACGACGAGGGGGATGCTTCCACGTTCGGAGCCTACTCCCGATCGAACGTCAGTTTCAAGTTCGCTGGAGCCGACACTCAAGAGTGAACCGAGAACCTGCCGCGTACGAACCAGCCCTACGGTGTCCTGGGCCATGACGGACCGTCATGACGTACCTCTGGCGGACCAAGACACTGGCATCGACGAGGCGTCGTCCCGGGAGGCATCGCGCGCACGCGCACGATCCACGGTCCGGTCTCGACGGCTCATCTTTCTGGCCAGTTCGGAACGGGAGAACGAGATGAACAGAGGCGGGGGCGTCGGGATCATCGGCGTGATTGTTATCGTCGTGGTGATCCTCTTCCTGGTCGGCGTCATCAAGGTCTGAGCCACGGGGCTGAATGCCTGCGCCCCGGTTCACCGTGAGATGACCCGATTCTGGGCCGAGCGGGTCACGCCCGCGGGAGGCGCATGAGATGTCGTTCAACAAGGGCGCGAAGCTCGATCCGTCGCAGGTCGAGGACGTCCGCGGGTCGCGGATGGGGAAGGGCGGCCTGGCCGCCGGCGGCGGTGGGATCGGGATCATCGTCGCCTTCGTGTGGGTCCTCCTGGGCGGCAACTCGACGACCGGCGGGACCATCGGCAGCCTGGTCGACCAGACGATCGGCGGCAGTGTCGGCGAGCCCGGACCGGCGAGCAGCACCCTGGCCGACGAGTGTAAGACGGGGGCCGACGCGAACGCCCGAGAGGACTGTCGGATCGTCGGGTACATCAACAGCATCCAGGCCTACTGGACCGACGAGTTCGCCGCCTCGGGCCAACGCTACGTCGTGGCCAGGACCCGCTTCTTCACTGAGCAGATCAACACCGGCTGCGGCGTCGCGTCATCGGCGAGTGGTCCGTTCTACTGCCCGAGCGACAGCTATGTCTACATCGATCTCGGGTTCTTCGACGAGCTGCGCTCAACGTTCGGCGCCCAGGGAGGCCCGTTTGCGCAGGCCTATATCCTCGCTCACGAGTATGGGCATCACGTTCAGGATCTTGTCGGGACACTCTCGGGCGGGACCGGTCAGCAAGGTCAGGCCGGGCAATCGGTCCGGACCGAGCTCCAGGCCGACTGCTTCGCGGGTGTCTGGGCGAACCACGCGGCCGCGACGGGCTACCTCGTGCCGCTCACGGACGCCGAGATCGCCGACGCCCTCGATGCCGCGTCGGCCGTCGGCGACGACCGGATCCAGCAGGAGATGCAGGGTCAGGTCAACCCCGAGACCTGGACACACGGCTCATCCGCCCAGCGCCAGCAATGGT
>JBDTOF010000231.1:0-2014 GCA_039933375.1 Chloroflexota bacterium | reverse complement strand
CCACCCTCGGAACGCCCGATCCAGTTGGTCTGCATGATCCTGACGGGATCCGGCCAGTTGATCCCGCTGAAGTCCAGGAGTTCGTCGGCGTACTTCGTCGTCCGCAGGAACCACTGCTCCAGGTCACGCTTCTGGACCTGCTCGCCACATCGCCAGCAACGCCGCTCCGTGCCTTCCACTTGCTCCCGAGCCAGCGTTCCGTCGTTGGGGCACCAGTCCACCGGGGACATCGCCCTGTAGGCGAGCCCAGCCGCCAGGAGCTTCAGGAACAGCCACTGGTTCCAGCGGTAATAGTCGGGCTGACAGGTCACCACTTCGGCATCCCAGTCGAACATCGCGCCCATCGTCCGGAACTGCCGCCGCATGTTCTCGATGTTCTTCATCGTCCAGGCCGCCGGGTGGATCTTGTTCTTGATCGCGGCGTTCTCGGCGGGCAGGCCGAAGGCGTCGAACCCGATCGGGAAAAAGACGTTGTCCCCGTGCATCCGCCGGTAGCGAGCCAGTGCATCCGACGGCGTCACGATGTACCAGTGACCGATGTGCAGGTCACCCGATGGGTACGGGTACATCGTCAGCAGGTAGTACGGCGGCCGCGATTCATCGGACAGATCCGTCCGGTGCAGGCCCAGCTCTTCCCAGCGCGCCTGCCAGCGCGGCTCGATCTCCGAGGGGTCATAGCGCTCGATCCAGGTTCGGCCGTCTGCCGGACCCTCAGCCGTTTCGGTCACGATGCTGTCTCGCTCGATTCAGGTGCAGGAACCCCCGGAGGCGGGAGCCCACCGGACCGGAGGTCACCGCTCGTAACCCCGAAACCGGGCTCACGCAACTGGTTACCCTCTTGCCACGGGTCCGTCGGGGGACCTCCGGGAACGAGGAACAGTATGACGCAAGCCTCGGGGCATCGGAACCACCGCTCTGGGCCGGAGCTGGAAGACCGCGATCGCGCGATGCTCGCCGGGGAGCACGGACCGGCCGTTCAGCTGGCGATGCGGCTCATCATCGCCGTCGCCCGCGCCGAACGAGCACCGCATCTGATCGACGTCGCAGCCGCGCACATCGATGGCTGTCTGTTCCACGGGCAGGCCGGGCTCGACTTCGCGGAGCGGCTGGCGGCGGGTGGCGGCAAGGTGGCGATCCCCACGACGCTGAACGTCGCCTCGCTGGATCTCCTCCACCCCTCGCTCTACCGGGGCGACGACGAATCACGACTTCTCGCCCGGCGACTGATGGATGCCTACGTCGCGATGGGCTGCCAGCCCACCTGGACCTGCGCGCCCTACCAGCTCCCGGATCGCCCGGCGTTCGGCGAACACGTCGCCTGGGCCGAGTCGAATGCGATCGTCTTCGCCAACTCGGTCCTCGGGGCACGGACGGATCGGTACGGCGACTTCCTGGACATCTGCGCCGCGCTCACTGGGCGGGTTCCATATGCGGGGCTCCACGTCGAGGAGCGCCGTCGAGCGACGATCGTCATCGATGTGGCGGGCCTCCCAGACCGACTCCTGGCGGAAGACGCGTTCTACCCGGTCCTCGGGCATCTCGTCGGGTCGCTGGCGGTCGGCTCGGTGCCCGTGATCATCGGTCTGCCGCGGGTCTCGGAGGACCGCATGAAGGCGCTTGGTGCGGCCGCCGCGTCCAGCGGTGGCGTGGCGCTCTGCCATGTCGTCGGCACCACGCCCGAGGCTCCATCGCTCGAGGCGTCGCTCCAGGGCAGCCTCCCGGATCGGACCGTGAAGGTGACGCCGGCACAGATCCGGGTCGCGCGCGACTCGCTGAGCACGGCGGCCGACGATGGGATCGATGCCGTCAGCGTCGGTACTCCCCATTTCTCCGTCGCCGAGTTCGGCGAGCTGGTCGCCCTCGCCGACGGCCTGGTGCTTGCGCCCGGTGTTCGATTTCTCGCCTCGACGAGCCGATCCGTGCTCGCGGAAATCACGACGCTCGGTTGGGCGGTGGCACTCGCTGCCGCTGGGATCGAAGTCGTGACCGACACCTGCACGTACGTCACCCCGAT
>JBDTOF010000230.1:0-2350 GCA_039933375.1 Chloroflexota bacterium | reverse complement strand
TGGAGCGGGCGCTGGGACTTCAGCGTCGGCTCGATGACCATCACGAGCGACCGCCAGAAGGTGCTTGATTTCACGAACCCGTATTACTACACACCCGCCCAGATCGCCGTCCTGCCGGACTCCGGCATCACCACCCTTGACGGGCTCGCCGGCAAGGTCATCTGCGTTGGCCAGGGCACCACGTACTTGCAGTGGCTGGAAGGCACGCTCGACTTCGGGACCGAGAGCCCGCAGACGAAGCCACCGGCCGGCGCCACGGCGACCACGCTCGCGACTGACCGCAACTGCGCCGAAGCATGGGGCGCGGGTCGACGGGACTTCGACGGCTGGCTGAGCTCCTCGACAACCGTTGCAGGAGCTGCCGACGCCGGTTTGCCTGTAATGGCCCTTGGCGATCCAGTCTTCAACGAGCCGCTGGCCGCGGCTTTCGACAAAGCCGGTGCTGACCCGACTTCGATGGTTACCGAAGTGAACAAGATCCTCGATGCCATGCGCTCGGACGGGACCCTCAAGGGGTTCTCGGACAAGTGGTTCGGAGAGGACCTGACCACCAAGGTGGGCGGCTGACGCCGCTCGGCAGTTAGCGAGCCATGGGGCACCGGCAACGGTGCCTCATGGCCACATGACGCTAAGAGGAGGGGGCAGTGACGAGTGTCGCCACGAGTGCCGCGGTCATCGAGGCGGTCGCCCACAGTCGGCGACGCGCGCAGCTTCGATTTCGTCTCTCGTTCCTGACGACCTGGCTCGTCCTGGTCGGGATCATCGTCGGTGGCCTGCTGGCCGCCAACAAGATCGACACCACCTTCCTCGGGAAGTGGCAAGAGTTCATCCTTGGCGGGATCCCCATAACGATCCTCGTCTCGGCTACGTCGATCTTCTTCGCCGTCATCCTCGCGGTCCTTGGGGCCCTCGGCCGACTCTCGGCTCGACCGGTCATCTATGGGCTCGCGAGCTTCTACGTGTCGCTGGTCAGGGGCACGCCGCTCATCGTCCAGATCCTGTTTGTCTACCTCGCCCTGCCCCAGATCTGGGAGGGGTTCGCCGGCGTTCCGACGATCGCGCTGGGTATTTTCGCGCTCGCGTTCAACTACGGCGCCTACATGACCGAGGTCTTCCGGGCCGGCATCCAGGCCATTCCGCGCGGTCAGTTGGAGGCGGCCGCCGCGATCGGCATGACCGACAGCATGACGATGCGGCGGATCATCCTTCCGCAGGCGTTCCGGATCGTCACGCCGGCGATCGGCAACGAATTCATCGCCATGATCAAGGACTCGGCGCTCGTGTCGTACCTCGGGGTCCAGGAATTGCTCTGGCGGGCGCAGCGCGTCGGGACCCAGAACTTCCGGGCGCTCGAGGCGTTGCTCGTTGCGGCGCTGGTGTACTGGGTCTTGACGATCATCTTCTCGATCCTTCAGGACCGTCTCGAGAAGCGGATGGCTGAAAGCGACCGACGACTGTGAGGACCGGACGATGACCGCAGCCAGCCAGGCTCACGACGCGTTCGCGGCACCCGGCGCGCTTACCCCTGCCGGCGCGGCGCCCATCGTCAGACTCGAGGGGCTCGAGAAGTATTACGGATCGAACCACGTGCTCCGCGGGTGCACGCTCGAGGTATACCCCAAGGAAACAATCTGCCTCATCGGGCGGTCGGGGTCGGGAAAGAGCACGCTCCTGCGCTGCACCAACTTCCTCGAGGAGCCGACCGTCGGCACCATCGAAGTAGCCGGGCTGCGCGTCGAGGCAGACCCACTCCACCCGTGGAACAGCGAGCACCAGGAAAGGATTCGGCAGATCCGTCTGAGCGCCCAGATGGTCTTCCAGGAATTCAACCTGTTCCCCCACATGACCGTCCTCCAGAACCTCATTGAAGGGCCGACCCGGGTCAAGGGAATGGCCGAGGACGAAGCGGTCGCGACTGCGGAGCGGTTCCTGGACAAGGTGGGACTCAAGGAGAAGCGGGATGAGTACCCGGCCAGGCTCTCGGGCGGCCAGAAGCAGCGCGTCGCCATCGCCCGGGCGCTGACCATGGAGCCGAAGGTGCTGCTCTTCGATGAGCCAACCTCGGCGCTCGACCCGACCCTCGTCGGCGAGGTCCTGAACGTGATGGCTGAACTGGCTCACGAGGGGGCAACGATGATCGTCGTGACCCACGAGATGGCCTTTGCGCGCGAGGCGGCCGACCAGGTCTACTTCATCGAGGAGGGTGTCTTCGTCGAGGCCGGCCCGCCGGAAACGGTCATCGACCATCCGAAAGACCCGCGGACCCAGCAATTCCTCAGCCGGCTCCTTAACATCGGCTGATCCAACCCGCGCACCGCGCGCCGACTCAGGCTCTGGGAGCGGCCTCGAG
>JBDTOF010000229.1:0-1517 GCA_039933375.1 Chloroflexota bacterium | reverse complement strand
CCGACTCGGTCATCTCGTGGATCAGGTCGTTGCCCTCGCGGGAGCGCTCGCCGACGCCGGCGAACACGGACACTCCTGCATGCTCCTGGGCGACGTTCCGGATCAGCTCCTGGATGATGACCGTCTTGCCGACACCGGCGCCGCCGAAGATGCCGATCTTGCCGCCCTTGCGGAAGGGGCAGATCAGGTCGATGACCTTGAGGCCGGTCTCGAAGACCTCGACCTCGGTCGACTGCTCGTCGAACGCCGGTCCCGAGCGATGGATCGGCAGGATCTTGTCGGTGGCCACCGGGCCCTTGAGGTCGATCGGCTTGCCCAGGACGTCGAAGACGCGCCCCAGGGTCGCCTCCCCGACCGGAACCGAAATCGGGGCGCCCGTGTCGCGCACCGCGCCGCCGCGCGGTAGGCCGTCGGTCGTGGTCATGGCCACCGCGCGAACCCAGTTGTTGCCAAGGTGCTGCTGGACTTCGCAGACCAGCGGTTCCTGCCCCTCGCGCTCGAGTTCGACGGCGTTGTAGATCGCCGGCAGCTGGCCGGCCGGGAACTCGATGTCAACGACGGGTCCGGTGATCTGGATCACCCGGCCGAGGCCGGGGGTGGTGGCGGTCGCCATGTGTCTGAAAGCCTCCTGGGTGCGGGTCAGCGCGCCTGTGCGCCGGTCGTGATTTCGATCATTTCGCGGGTGATGTTGGCCTGGCGGACCTTGTTGAAGGCGAGTTTGTACTCGTCGATCAGGTCGTCAGCGTTCTCGGTGGCGTTCTTCATCGCGACCATCCGGGACGATTCCTCCGAGGCCTTGGCCTCGAGGACCGCCTGGAACAGCCGCGTCGCGACGTAGCGGGGCAGGAGCTGCTCCAGCACGGTTGCCGGATTCGGCTCGAAGATGAACTGGTTGCCGGGGATGCCCTCGGTATCCTCGGAGGGCGTGATCGGCAGGAGAGCGTCGATGGTCGACCGCTGGACGAGGGTGGAGATGAAGCGCGGATAGACCAGGTCGATCCGGCTGAACTCGCCGCCGACGTAACCATCAGAGATGAGGCGCGCGAGGGGCAACACGTCGGCAAACGCGGGTCGATCCCCGAAACCGGCGAAATGCGCCTCCATCGGCACGCGAGCCCGACGCATGGCATCGCGACCTTTGCGGCCCACGGTCACGATCGTGAGGTCACCCTCGTGGTCGGTGATGGCCCGTGCCGCGAACCGGATCGTGTTGGTGTTGAGCGGGCCCGCCAGTCCGCGATCCGAGGTGAACAGGATGAATAGCCGCTTGCCGCTGTCGCGCGGCCCGAGGAGCGGATGCTCGTCGGTGGCGAGGACGGCCGCGAGATCGGCCAGGACCTCGTCCAGCTTCTCCGAGTAGGGGCGGGCGGCCAGCGTGGCGTCCTGGGCGCGCTTGAGCTTCGAGGCAGCCACGAACTGCATCGCCCGGGTGATCTGCTTGATCCTCCCGACGTCCCGGATGCGGCGGCGCAGGTCGCGTTGGCTGGCCATGGATCAGGCCTTGGCCTCGGGCTCGG
>JBDTOF010000228.1:0-2134 GCA_039933375.1 Chloroflexota bacterium | reverse complement strand
ATGGAGCCCTCTCCGGCGGATCGCTACTCGAGCTTGACGCTACTCGGCGTTCCAGGCTTCCTGGATCTGCGACTGGAACGAAGCCCAGTCAACCGTCTGGCCCTGGAGGGCCTTCTGCAGCTCCGCGCCCAGATCGGGGCCACCGCCGGGAAGGAGGTCGGACCCGTCGAAGCGAACGGCGCTGGCGTTGGCGACCTGAGCCGCCTCACGCTTCACCTGGTCACTTGGATAGACATCGGCACTGACGCCCTTGACCGGCGAGATGATCGCGCCGGTGGCCGCCCAGACCGCGCCCGCTTCCGGCGTGGTCATGAATTCGAGGAACTCCTTCACGCCGGGGTTCGTCGTGAGGGCTGCGATCACGTCGCCACCGATCGTGACGCCGTCGCCACCGTTGATCGCGGGGAAGGCGAACCAGTCGATGTCCGTGCCCATCGTGAGCGCGGTGTTGACCTGGCCCGTGGCAATCCCGCCGACGAACCCGCCCTCGTAGTACATGTCGGCCGTGGCCGTGGCGCTGAAGGCCTGGCCGATGCCGTCCACGAACCCACGGCCGAGGGCGGCATTGATGCCGCCATCGACGTACGTTTCGTTGAGGACGTCGGTCATCGTCTTGACGGCGGTTGTGACCGAGGCGTCGGTCCAGTCGCCATCCTTGCTAAACAGCTTCGTGTACGCGTCAGGACCCGCCTGTCGCACGTAAATGCTCTCGAACCAGTCGGTCAGCGTCCAGCCGTCGGCCGCTCCGAGTCCGAGTGGCTTGTCACCCTTGGCAACGAGCGTCTTCAACGCTGCGGTGAAGGCGTCCCAGTCCGCGGGAACAGCGACCCCAGCTGCGGACAGCTTGTCCGGTCGGTACCAGAATGTGCTCTTGCTGTTGAACTTGACCATGATCCCGTACAGATCGCCGCCGACCGTCCCGATGTCCAGGATGCCGGGGGCGTAGTTGCCCTCGATCGAAGCGCGGTCGATCCCGAGGTCGGCGACCTTGATAATCGATCCGTCATTGGCAAAGCGACGCAGGAACCCGATCCCTGGCATGATCGCCACGTCGGGTGGGTTGCCACCGGTGATGCGGGTCTGCAGGGTGGTCGGGTAGTCGTCGCGCACCGACTCGTAGGTCACGGTGATACCCGTCTTCGCTGTGAAGGCGTCGAGTACCTTCTGGAACGATTCCTGCTCGCTGCCGCCCCACAGGGACGTGACGGTGATCGAGGCGCCAGGCGCCGCGGTCGCCGGTTCGCTGGTTACGGGTGCGGAAGTTGCGGCTGATGGAGCGGTGCTGGCACCTCCGCCACAGGCGGTAAAGACGAGCGCACTCGTCAGGACCAGGGATAGGAGACCTAGTCGTCGATTCATCGAACTCCTCCGTGATGCTCGGGTCAGTCGCCAACGGCGCTGAGACGGGCAAATATCGCTACGATCCGTGCTCTGGGTGGATGCCGTCCTCAGCGGCACATACGATGTGGCCACGTCGCTCGTCCATCGCGAGAGAACTTGCTTGAGACCGTGACTCGCTTGCCAGGGTCCGCGGCCTGGAATGACTGGCCGAGGATCGAACGGCACACAGCGATCTGGACCGACACTAGGCCCGGTCGACCGCTGTTGTCAATCGGGTTTCGGTTCATCGGAGGCGGATCGTGGCGATCTCCCAAGCCCCCATGGGAAGACGGAGCAGCGATTGGCTGCAGGGCAGGGGACCCGTGTCTCGCCCGAGTAGATCGACGCCCCGCGCCTCGTGGAAACTGCCACGAACCGTTGCTTCGGTCTGCTCATTTCCCTGCGCTACGAGCCGCACTTCGAGCCACCCGCCGCGACGGCGTAACGCACTCAGGACCACGCCCGTCCCTTCGATACTGAGCCCGCTCGCCCGGTCCGGTCCGCCACTCGTTTCCGGAGCACTGCCGGCGGCGATGATGAACGGGTGCTGATAGCGCTCCATCGCCTCGAGGACGCTGGCCTCCGACCATCCCGCGTCATGCGGGTAGATGGCGAAGGTGCAACGGACCGGTCCGATCCGCTGCCCCTCAGGCACGGGTATCTCGGGGCCGGCCGGATCATCGCGAAACGGATTGAGGTTGCGACTGACCAGGCCGAACGACCTGAGGACCGTCAAGGCGAGCTCTCGTCCCTC
>JBDTOF010000227.1:0-1500 GCA_039933375.1 Chloroflexota bacterium | reverse complement strand
GATGGAGACCGCGCTGCCACTCGACGTGCCGCTGACCGTGGACATCAAGGTCGGTGACGATTGGGAATCGATGACGCCCGTATCGCGCGTGGACGCTGTCCTCGCCGAAGCCGGCGAGGCGCCGGGGTCCTGAGGTGCCGGAACTGCCCGAGGTGGAGACCGTGGCTCGCGATCTCCGCGGTCTCGTTCTGAGCGCCGAGATCCGTGGCGCGACCAGCCTGTGGCCTGGGACCTTGCGCACACACGCGCCCGATGCAATCGGGCCAGCGCTCGCGGGGCGACGGATCGAGTCCGTGGGTCGGCGCGGCAAGCAGCTGGTCCTGCGCCTGTCCGGTGACGCGGTCGTGACGATCCACCTGAAGATGACCGGCCAGCTCTTCGTCGTGCCCGGTGGGACGCCGCTGGATCCGTATGTCCGCCTCGTCCTGCACCTGGCCGACGGCCGCGATCTCCGGTTCCGCGACATCCGCAAGTTCGGCAAGGTCGGGCTCTATTCGATCGACCCCGCGACGGGTGAGCCGGTTCACGAGGCGGGTGGCGCGGCGGTCTTCGCGAGCGTCGGGCCGGAACCGCTCGAGGACAGCTTCGACCTGCGGACGTTCCGGGGGCGGATCCGAACGCGTCGCGGCCGGCTCAAGCCGCTGCTGCTGGACCAATCATTCGTGGCCGGGGTCGGCAACATCTATGCCGACGAGGCGCTCTGGGCGTCGAAGCTGCATCCGCTGCGATCTGCTGCGACCCTTCGACCCCCCGATGAGCGCCATCTGCACACGGAGATCCGACGGATTCTTGCGGAGGCAATCGCGCTGCGCGGGAGTTCCGTGGACGACTACACGGCGCCCGAGGGCGATGGCTCCATGCAGGAACACCTGCTCGTCTACCAGCGGGCCGGCGAGCCCTGTGCCCGGTGTGGGCGGCCGATCCGCCGGATCGTGGTCGGCGCCCGGGCGACGCATTTCTGTTCGTGGTGCCAGCGGCTGCCGGCCGCGGACCGTGCTGGCGCCGGGAAGGCGCTCAAGACCATGAGCCGGCCTCGGGCAGCGCATTCTGGAACCGGCCGAACCCGTAGCGCAGCCGCGGGCCGCCGGGCCGCCGCTCGGGCCGCGCAGGGAAACGCCTGATGTCGATCCTGCGCCTGGCCGGTGTGACCCGCGAGATCGGCACATTCACGATTCTCGATCAGATCGGCGCGTCACTGGCAGTCGGCGATCGCGTCGGACTCGTTGGGCCCAATGGAGCCGGCAAGACGACGCTGCTCCGGATCGCCGCCGGACTCGATGAGCCCGATCGCGGGTCGGTCCATCGAAAGCGCGGGATGAGTCTCGGACTCCTGGGCCAGGAGGCCCACTTCGACGCAGCCTTCATGGCCGCGCCGACCGTCCGGATCGCGGTTCGGCACGGAGCGGCTCATCTCGAACGCATGGCCGAGGAGCTCGCGACGCTGGAGCGGGACGGGCTCGTCGCGGAGCCGGCCTACGCCGACCTCCAGCATCGGTTTGA
>JBDTOF010000226.1:0-3576 GCA_039933375.1 Chloroflexota bacterium | reverse complement strand
TCACCTGGCCGGCGCCGATCGAAATGAGGAGGCCGGGCAGCAGCAGGCGGAAGAATGCCGGCCGATCGATGACCGTCAGGCCCAGTCGGCCGAGCGACCAACCGCGATGTCGGGGCCGGGGGAAGGCTGCCGGTTCGCCGGTCGCGAGTAACTGTCGCCGGCGGACCACCGAGGGTCGGTCATCGCGAAGCCTGAGGATTACGAGGAGGCCCGCGACCAGGAGCCCGACCATGAAGACGAGGATGATCCGATAGGTATCGGGCCCATCCCGCGCATACCCGAGGCCGTCGGCCAGCGACCGAGCAATGAGGCCCCCGAGAACAGCCGCAACCACACTGGTGGCGCTGGTGATGGCGAACTGCAGGGCGAACAACTCGTTCCGGTTCGAGGGGCTGGAGTGCTCGGACATGTACGGCACGGAAACGACCTGGACCGTCTGTGTTCCGGCGCCATAGACCGCCACCAGGACGAGGATCGCAGCCGGATTCGCCGTTGCGACCAGCCCGGCCACGGCGATGAGGCTGGCGCCGACGCCGGATACCATCACCAGCCTCCGGCCGATCCTGTCCGACCAGGACGAGGCCGGGAATGCGGCCAATGCCGCGGCGATCGAACCGACCGTCGCGATGATCCCGATCCGCGATGCATCGAACCCGAGCGACGCCAGGTACAGGTTGAAGTCGATCCACCACAGGCTCGTCGCCGCACCACCGATGAGGGTGACGAGGAGGAAGCGCCGGGCGTCGGGCTCGAACCCCCGGTATCGCCCGGTGAGCCGGGGTACCCGACGTCCGTCGGGACCGGGCCGGCTCACGGGTGGATGGCGTCCTCGAGCACGTCCTCGAGGTCGTCGAGGTAGCCGGACCAGTAGGCCTCATGGTCGTCCCGGATCGCCTCGTCGGCGCCGGCCTCGGACCAGCCATCGTGCACGAGACCCACGCGCGAACCACCGGACCCGAGGGTCTCAACGGTCCAGGTCACGGTCGTTTCCTGCCGGGGGTCGATATCCAGCCAGGCCCAGCGATGGGCAAAGCCGCGACCCGGATCCAGGGCCGTGATGGGTCCTTCGACGACGCTACCGTCACCGAAGTCAAGCCGATAGGGATCCCCGATGGAGCCGAGCGGGCTGGCCACCGTGAACCACTCCTCGACCCGCTCCGGGTCGGTCAGGTAGATCCAGACGAGATCCGCTGGTGCCGGGGTGGTGAAACCAAGCTGGATCGGGGTGACGGTCGTGCCGTCCATCGAGCCCTCCCTGGACGCGAGCATTAGCGTTGGCCCATGGTAGCGCCGCCCAGGCTCAGGCCGGGCCCGACGTCCCCGGGTGACCGGAGGCAAGCTCGTCGAGCGAGATGTCGAGGGCATACGCCACGGCCTCGTCGAGACCCATTGCCGCGCCCTCATCGCTGTATCGCTCGAACTCGGCGGGGGTGAGCATTGCCGCAACCTGTGGCCGAGCGTAGATCTCGTAGGCCGCGTCGACGTAGCCCGCAAGTTCGGCTCCGGTCGCGGCCGTAAGGCGGCGGGCAGCCCCCCGGATCCGGGCGGCGCGTGGCGCGTCTCCGTCATCAGCGGCCTGAGACGAGAGGTCGTCGAACACGAGGGCGATCCCGGCGGCATCACTTGCCGCCTGGAAATGGCGAAGGGCATGGCGGAGGATCGGGCGCGACTCGTCGCGGCGTCCACGCCGAAGCAGCGAGCTGCCGAGCATATGGAGGGACCAGGCTTCCATCGTCACGTCGCCGACTTCCCGAAAGAGTTCAAGCGCCTCCGCGAATTTCGCCCCGCCGTGATCACCGCTTGCGCGGAAGTAGTCCCGGTTGCCCATGCCCCACAGGACGTTCGCCTGGCCCCGGAGGTCGCCGAGCTCCCGATAGATCGCGAGCGCCTCCTCCTGGGCGTGCTGGCCCTCGTTCTCGGGATCGGCGGCGCGCGGATCGACCGTGGGGTCGTCACCGACCGCAAATGCGAAGGAGTAGTTGTAGAGCGCGTTGGCAATCTCGACCCTGTCACCGAGCTCCCGCCAGATGTCGAGGGCCTCCCGGTAGGCGACCTTCATGGCCGACAGATTGGCCTGCCACCAGCAGACGCCTCCAAGTGCCTCCATCAGGCGGGCCCGCAGGGCTGGATCGTCGCGGGACCAGGGTGTTGCGGCGATCGCCTCGAGCCGACGTCGCGCTTCATAGAGATGCCCGCGCTTCTGCCAGAACCGCCACATGCCGAACGCGACCCGGATGGCACAGGCGCCATCGCCGACCGTCGGGGCGCGGTCGAGCACCGCGCGGATGTTGTCGTGCTCGCGCTCCAGGAGTTCGAGTTCCGCGCGCTGCTCCGAGCTGGATAGCCGGGGGGCCGTTCGTTCGACGAGGTCGAGGAACCAGCTGGTGTGGCGTGCTCGAATCGCGGCCGCATCCGAGCGACCGTCAAGCATCTCGGCGGCGAACTCGCGGATGGTCTCGAGCATGGCAAAGCGGGGTGGATCCGCATCCAGCGACCGAATGAGGCTCTGGTCAGCGAGGGCCATCAGGCCGTCGAGGACGTCGCGCCCGATCTCGTCGGCAGGCCCGCCGATGACTTCGCAGGCGTCGAGGTCGAAGCCTCCAGCAAACACGGACAGGCGATCCAGCAACCGCTGATCCGGTTCGTCGAGCAAATCGTAGCTCCAGGCGATCGCGCCGCGAAGCGTCTGCTGTCGCGCTGGGAGGTCCCGGGCCCCGGCTGCGAGGACGTTGAGCTGGTGATCCAGTCGGGCCAGGATCGCGTCCGGCGTCAGCAGCTTGACGCGTGCAGCGGCCAGTTCGATCGCCAGGGGCATGCCCTGGAGGCGTGCGCAGATGGCCGCGACCGCCGGGGCGTTCGTATTCGTTACGGTGAACTCCGGTCGGACCGCAACCGCCCGGGCGATGAACAGTCGGACCGCTTCGAACGTGCCGAGCCGGGCGAGGTCGATGGTTCCTCCCCCTTGCGCCTTCTCGAAGCCGCCCATCTGACCGAAATCCGGGGGGACGGGCAGTCCAGGGACGGCGAACTCCTGCTCGCCCGAGACGTGGAGCGGCGCGCGCGACGTGGCCAGGACCTTCACTCCCGGTGCGGCCCGCAGGAGCGCTGCGATGACTGGACCTGCGTCGAGGACCTGCTCGAAGTTGTCGAGTACCAGGAGGACGGTGCGCGACGCGAGCCACTCGATGAGGACATCCTGGCCGGATCGCCCGCCGGTCTCGGCGAGCCCGATGACGGACGCGATCCGCGACGCAACGAGCGACGGATCACGGACCGTTTCCAGCTCGACGAAGAAGATCCCGTCCGGAAACGCATCCGCGGCTGTGGCAGCAATCTGGAGCGACAGGCGCGTCTTGCCGGTTCCTCCCGGCCCGGTCAAGGTCACGAGGCGGCCAGCCGAGAGCAACTCGCCGCCGAGAGACAGTTCAGCCTCGCGCCCGACGAACGAGGTCAGCTGGGTCGGCAGGTTGTTCGGTCGGGTATCGAGGGTGGCCAGGGGCGGGAATGTCTCTCGCAGGCCTGGCCCGGCGAGCTGGAAGAGGTGTTCGGGTTCGGACAGGTCCTTGAGCCGGTGCG
>JBDTOF010000225.1:0-6540 GCA_039933375.1 Chloroflexota bacterium | reverse complement strand
GCGGGCACTAGCTCCTGAAGCTAGCGCGTCTGCCAATTTCGCCACCTCGGCGTGATCTCCGGGCTGGTTTGAAAACCTTACCGGCCCGCGGCGAGGCGCCATGTTAGCACATCCCAGAATCGGTCCCCGGGGTTCCCAAGGGGCTGAGGATCCGGGCCCGTCAGCTCGTTTCGGACCACGACAAGGAAGTCTCCGAAGGCCACCGGAAGGACATAGGTTTCGGCGGCCACGCGCTTCTGGAGCTCCGAGTACGCCGCCTTTCGTTCCGGCACCGTGCCGGGTGCGCGGGCCCTGACGAGCAGGCCATCGAGCGTCGCGTCCTGGATGCCACTCAGGTTCGAGCCGGTCGTGACGGTCTGGGTCGATGCCAGCAGCGGATAGAGGTCCGGGTCGAGGCCCAGGCTCGTGCCGATCACGGCGGCATCGAATGATCCGGTCTTGAGCCGCTCCCCGAAGAATTCCGAGGCCGGCAGCGCGGTGTGGGTCACGCTGAGTCCGATGCCGGCCCAGTCGCGGGCAACACCTTCGGCAATCCCGAACGCAACGGGGTTGGCGGCGGCCTCCGGACTGAGGAGCTCGATCGTGAGAGGCTCCTTGCTGCCCTTCGGGATCCAGCCGCGAGCCGTTTCGAACGTCCAGCCCGCCTTCGTCAGGGCCGCCCTGGCAGCCTTGGGGTCGAACAGCGCCGGGGCCGTGGCTTCCGGATCGAAGGCCCAGCTGGTATCCGGGATGAGCCCCTCTGCGCGAGTGCCGAGTCCGCCAAGTACGTCGCGAACGATGCCGGCCCGGTCGATCGCCTGGAGGAGTGCACGACGCACGGCGGCATTGCGAAACTCTGGATGCGTTGAACGCAGGTTCAGCGTGACATCGAAGAGCGTGTTGGACGGATATCTCAGCACCCGCGCGCTGCCGTCCGAAGCGAGGCGGATCGCGTCGGCGGCCGGCAGCCCCGCGGCACCATCGAGCACGCCGGTCCCCCAAGCGGTCGTCAGCGCACCGACGTCACTGAAGAACCGGAATTCGATGCCGTCGAGATACGGGTAGAGGACGGCCCCCGGCGCGCTTGGCGTCGGCGAGGCGAGTGAATCGGTCGGGACGAGCCAGGCAGTCGGCGACGATCCCGCTGATTCGTCCGTCGCGTTGGGCACGTATTGGACCAGCAGCGCATGCGTCGAGTCGAGGGTCGCGAGGCGGAAGGCGCCAGAGCCGGTTGGCTGCTGTCCGAAGGGATCCCCCGGGAGGGTCGCCGGATCGATGCCGCGCAGGAGGTGTTCTGGTGCGATGGGCTGTGTCGCCGCCTGGAGGAACCCGCCCAGCGGCGTAGCCAGCGTCAGCACGACCGTGTCGGGGTCTGGCGCGGCCGCGCTGACCTCGCGCCAGGACGCCGCCCCCGGTCCCGTGTAGGCCGGATCACTCAGCGTCTGGATCGTGAATACAACGTCGGCTGAGGTCAGTGGGGCTCCGTCTTGCCAGGTCATTCCGGGTCGAAGGTGAAACGTCCACGTTGCGCCGGTCGGATCGACCGACCAGCGATCGGCCAGGTCGCCGACCATGGCATCGGGGCCGAGCCGAACGAGACCGCGAAAGAGGAGCGCCGTGATCTCGCGCTCGACGACAGTTCGTGCGCTGAACGGGCCAACGCTCTGCGCGGATCCGACGACGCCCTCGACGTACGGGCGAAGATCAGACTGGCCGGAGGCCGGAGTTGGGCCTGGCTCGTCCGGGCTCAGCGTCGGTGCGACGACGGCGCCCACGAGGCCGACAAGGGCCAGGGACAGGAGACCGATGACGGCCCGGTCGCGGAGGTGCATCGCGAGCCTTTTTCGAACCGCTTTCGAGGGTGCCGACTACGCGCTGGTCTTGTCCAGCAGGTAGGACGCCATCGAGAAGAGGACGAACAGCACGAGCAACGCGATCGTGAACTGCCACAGGCGTCGCTCGATGCCGCGGCGACTGCGGTAGACCGCGGAATCGCCACCGAAGGCACCGGACAAGCCGGCCCCACGAGCCTGCATGATGACCGACAGGATGAGCGCGACCGAGACGATCAGCTGGCCTGCGGCGAGGGCGGGATTCACGAAGCGAGACCTCCAGAGTGACGGCGTCGGATGGTAGCACAGGGCTGGAGGGCACCCCCTGAAGCAGCAGGGTGGGAGGGCTCGGACTTCGTCACCGGCGCAGGAGGGATCGTCCGGTGATCTCCGGCCACTGGGGCAGCCCGCCCAGCTCCAGGAGCGTCGGAGCGACATCGGCGAGCACGCCATCGGCGAGCCGAAGTCCGTCCACCGCGCGGCCCGCGAGCAGGAACGGGACAGGATTGAGTGAGTGGGCCGTGACCGCACCTCCATCAGCGTCGCGCAGTTCGTCGGCGTTGCCATGATCGGCGGTGATCGCCAGGATCGCACCGGGGCCGGCCGGGTCCGAGGCCTCGAGCAGTTCGACGGCCCGCGCAACACGGGCCAGGCAGGCATCGATGACCTCAAGCGCCTCGATCGTCGCTGGCCAGCTGCCGGTGTGGGCCACCATGTCCGGGTTCGCGTAGTTCACGACGATGACGTCATAGGTCCCGTCGGCGATGGCGGCAACCAGTGCGTCGGTGATGGCGACTGCGCTCATGCCAGGAGCGAGGTCGTAGGTCGCGACCCGCTGACTGGGGATGAGGACACGGTCCTCTCCGCTGTGCGGCGCCTCGGACCCGCCATTGAAGAAGTAGGTCACATGGGCGTACTTCTCGGTCTCGGCCAGGTGGAGCTGGCGCAGACCCGCCTCCGACCACGCGTCGGCCAGGGAGCGCGCCACCTCGGGCGGGAAGGCGACCGCAACCGGCAATCCGGCCTCGAATTCGGTCATGGTCGTGACGGCGAGGTTCGAGGGCGCCGGCTCGCCGGACGGGCCGCGCCGATCGAACGCCGAGAACTCCGCATCGGCCAGGGCATGTGTCAACTGGCGCGCGCGGTCGGCTCGGAAATTGAGATGAATGATCGGCTCGCCGTCCCTCAGCCCGCCGTCGATCCCCGCGATCGTCGTCGGTTGGACGAACTCGTCCGATTCACCGCGATCGTAGGCCGCGACAATCGCCGCGTCGGCGCTCGGTGCGGACTCCCCGACCCCATGGACAATCGCGTCGTAGCCGGTCTTGACGCGGTCCCAGCGCTGGTCGCGATCCATGGCGTAGTAGCGGCCACCGACGGTCGCGATCCGGGCATCTGGGTGGACCGCCGCCAGCCGACCCTTGAGATCGGCGATGAATCCGAGGGCGGATCGGGGCGGCGTATCGCGTCCGTCGAGCAGGGCATGAATCCGGACTGATCCGACGCCGAGGCGGCTGGCCAGCTCCACGAGGGCCACGAGATGTCGATCGTTGGCATGCACCCCGCCCGGACCGATCAGCCCGACGATCGACAGTCGCCCGCTCGTTTCTTTCGCTCGCTCGCAGGCCGCGATGAGCGCCGGGCGCGCGAAGAAGCTCCCGTCGGCGATCGCCGCATCGATCCTCGGCAGGTCCTGCAATACCGGCCGTCCGGCCCCGAGGTTGAGATGCCCGACCTCGGAGTTACCCATCTGGCCGGCCGGCAGGCCGACGGAACCCTCCGAGGCGCCGAGCGAGCTGTGCGGCCAGCGCAGGACCAGCGTCCGCCAGGCTGGCATGGCTGCCGCCTGGATCGCGTCGGCTTCCGGGTTGTGCCCGATCCCGAACCCGTCGAGGATGACGAGGACGATCGGTCGCGGCGGCCTGGGCCGGTCGTTCACGCCTGGCTGTTGGGGCCAGTCCGGGTCGACGGCCCACCCTGGCTCGCTCGGCGCTCGGCGCCGTGGGTCTGGCGCGCCGCGGCGGTGATCCCGGCACGGGCGACGATGGCCGCCATCTCGTCGACCTTCAGGGAAGCTCCGCCGACCAGGGCACCGTCGATCGCCGGCTCGGTCATGAACTCGTCGATGTTGGTCGATGTCACCGAGCCGCCGTAGAGGACCGGGACGTCCGCGCCATCGAGCCCGAGCTCGCCGAGCGTCCGCCGGATTGCTTCGGCCATTGCGGCGGCATCCGAGCCGCGCGCGTTCCGCCCGGTGCCGATGGCCCAGACGGGTTCATAGGCCACGGTGAGCCATGGCAGGGCGCCCGGGTCGGTGGCATCCCAGGCGGGTACCACGGCGTCGGTCAGGGCGCCGCGGAGCTGCGCGTCGACGACGCGCTCCGCCCGACCGGCCTCGCGATCCTCGAGTACTTCGCCGACGCACAGGATCGGCCGAAGGCGCGCTTCCCATGCGCGCAGGAGCTTGGCGGCAATCTGGACGTCCGTCTCGCCGGCATCGCGCCGTCGTTCGGAGTGACCCACGATGACCCAGTCGGCGAGGCCAACCAGCATCGGGGCCGCGATCTCGCCCGTGTGGGCCCCCGCCAAGGCGTGATGGACGTTCTGTGCTCCGACCATGACGCCAGACCCGTCCGGTGCAGCGGTTGCGACGTTGGTGAGGGCGCTTCGGACCGGCGCGAGGCTGACGAATGGCGGACAGATCACCCGCACGACGGCATCGACCCGGGTCCGCTGCCCGATCTCGCCGGCGAGCTGCCCCGCATCGGCAGGCGTGGTCTGCATCTTCCAGTTTCCGGCAACGATCACTCGACGCATCGTTGGATCATGCCAGACCGACGGAACATCAGGTGGCGCGGGCCTCCGCCTCCGCCAGGCGCTCCATTCGCTCGAGCGCGCGCTGAACGGCGGAGCGGTGCAGGCCGACGCGGTCGGCGAGGTCAGCGAGCGTTGCTTCGGGGGTCTCGCGGCGCGCGTCGGCGATGAGGCGGACGGCGTACGACTGTGTCGCCAGCCGCCCGTCGGATTCGAGCGTCTCGATCGCCGCAAGCTGGCGACCGGCCGCCGCGACCGATCGCTGCAGGTTTGACGACTCCGCGTTGAGGATCCGGTTCAGCTCGCCCCGCAAGGCGCGCGATACCTGGCGAGCCTCGAGTTCGAGGAGCGCCGCCCCCGCCCCGATGCGACGCAGGAACAAACCCACGGTCTCGGAACTCTTCCAGGTCACGGCGCCACGGCCCCTCCGGACTCGCCAGGAAGCCGGCATTCCCGCGCTGCGAAGCCAGCGAGCCAGGTCCGGGGCCTCGGCGGGCTCGACGACGAACTCGAGGTGGGTCCGGGCGCCGGCAAGGCTCAACGAGCCTCGCGCGAGGAACAGGCCCCGCAAATATGCCATTCGGCAGTGGTCGGGCGAGGCATCCCAGTCGAAATCAGGGCCAGTCGGCGGAACGCCGCGTCGGCTGAGGCGGAGCGCCACGCGAGCGAGAACCGGGTCGCGAGAGGTTTGAGCCCATCGCCCCGTCGTGGGACGCGTGGCCACGGGCGCAGCGACAGGCGCGGCCGCGGCGCCCGTGTCGCGCGGATCGCCCGTGGCGCCCGAGGTGCCCAGCCCGAGGCCGAGGAGCTCAGCCGAGAGATCGCAGGCGCGCGACGGGTCGATGGCAGCCAGCTCGGCGCGCAGTGCCGCAACCAGGTCCCGATCCACCGCGCTCACGGTCGACCCATCGGTATCAGCCGCTGGCCGATCGGCGCGTCAGGCGGTCCATGCCACGCCACCGCGGCGACGGGCCGCCATCTCCCGGTCGGCCGTCCGCAGGATCGACTCGGCCAAACGGCCCGGGTCGTGGCGATGAGCGTTGCCAGGGTCGACCAGGTCGTCTGTCACGAGCGTCGGAACCGGGGATCCGCTCGGGGGCCAGCGAAGCTGAACCGACTCGGCGATCCAGTCGTCGGGCACGCGAGCATCGAAACGGTCGTTGGCCAGCACGACATCCACGAGCCCTGGGGCCGTGTGCGCGGTCAGCGCTTCGACATGGTCGGCCAGGTCGTAGCCGGCGGTCTCCCCCGACTGCGTCGCAACGTTGCAGACGTAGATCCGGACTGCCGAGCTGGCCATGACCGCTTCCCGGATCTCGGGCACCAGCAGGACTGGCAGCAGGCTCGTGAACAGGCTCCCCGGACCCAGGACGATGATCTCGGCCTCGGCGATGGCCGCCAGCGCATCACCGGCCGGAGCCGCGTCGGTCGGCGTGATCCAGACGCGCTCGATGCCCGAGGTGCGCATGACCTGCGATTGACCGGACACGATGACGCCGTTTCGCGTCCGGGCGTGGAGCGAGATCGGCGTCGGCGAGACCGGCACGACCTGGCCTCGAACGGCCAGGACGCGGTTCATCCGCCTGACCGCCGCTTCGAAATCCCCACCTTCGACCGCGGTCAACGCCGCGATCAGCAGGTTTCCGATCGCATGGCCTCCGAGCCCTCCCGGCTCGGTCTCGACCGGGCTGCCCTCCACCTGATGGCCGCCGGGAAAGCGGTAGCCCAGGAATTCCTGCATCAGCGGTTCGGCATCGGCCAGCGCGGCGATACAGTTCCGGATGTCCCCGACCGCTGGAATGCCCAGCTCGTCCCGTAACGTACCCGACGACCCACCATCGTCGGCCACGGTGACGATCGCCGTGAGGTTCGCGGTGTGCTCCTTGAGCCCGCGGAGCAGCGCTGATTGTCCGGT
>JBDTOF010000224.1:0-1661 GCA_039933375.1 Chloroflexota bacterium | reverse complement strand
AAGCGGATGCTTCCCACGCGTCAAGAGCATCTATCACGTCGGCTTAACCGACTACCCTGACCCAACCTACCCATGACCTTGCCGCTGAGGCAGCGGACTGCGCGAACGCAGTACCTGGCGGAGTCTATACGAACGCGCGCTTGATTCCAACCCTTTTCGACGCGCCCTTTGTGTAAATTCCTTAACGTTTCGCGGCTGGATGGCCTAACGGGGCTGGGACCCGTCATGCCTGGATCAGTCCTCGTGGATGGTGATCGAGGTGATCGCCACGGGGTTGTCCGGCAGGTCGCGACTGTTGCGCGGCGCCGCGATGATCTGATCGACGACGTCCATGCCCTTCGTGACCAGCCCGAACAGGGTGTAGTTCTTGGGCAACTTGCCGGTCAGGTCCTGGTGGCAGATGAAGAACTGGCTGCCGTTGGTGTTCGGGCCCGCGTTCGCCATCGCGAGCGCACCCCGCAGGTAGTCGCCCTTGAACGGCTCGTCCTCGAAGGTGTAGCCGGGTCCACCGGTCCCGACCCGGCTCGTGTTGAGGGTCGCCTTCTTGCCATGCTGGCCATCGCCGACCTGGGCCACGAAGCCGGGGATCACGCGATGAAAGACGACGTCGTCGTAGTAGCCCTTCTTGGCGAGTTCGACGAAGTTGCCGGCTGCTTTCGGGACGTCAGCGGTATACAACGAGACGTCGATGTCGCCGAGTTCGGTGGTAATCGTGGCGCGCGTCATGGGTTCTCCTTGTGCGGGTCAGGGGTTTGTGACCGTGACGCTGTCCATCACGATCGGATTCGTTGGAATTTCCTGATCTGCGGCCGCGGTGATGGCGTCAGCGGCTTCCATGCCGGCCGTCACCTCGCCGAAGATCGCGTAGGTGTTGTAACTCGCGAGGGCCTGAGCGGCACCGTCGGCGAGCACGATGAAGAACTGCGAGCCCTGGGAATTCGGCTGACTCGACCGGGCCATTGCCAGGGTGCCGCGGTGATAGGTCGCGGTCACCGGTTCGTCCTGGATCGAATACCCGGGACCGCCATTACCGGTGCCGGTGGGATCGCCGCCCTGGATCACGAACCCGGGCACGACGCGATGAAAGACCACACCGTCGTAGTACCCGCAGGCGACGAGGGCCACAAAGTTGCCTGCGGCGATCGGGGAGAGCGAGCCCTCGATCTTCAAGGTGATATCGCCCTTCGAGGTCTTGATGACGACGGTCCGCGTCTCGCCCGCAGCGAGCGGCGCCGGTTGGCTGGTCGGACAAGCTGTAGATCCGGTCCCCGCCCCTGGTGCCTGGGATGCCGCTGCTGTGCCGTCGCCGGAGGTCCCGCAGCCAGCCAGGACCAGGGCGACGAGCCCCAGTGCGGCCGCGGCGGGGGCACGCCGGGCGAGCGGGCGCGATCGGTGGTGGGTCATTTGGCGGCCTCCAGGGCGGCGGTGTAGTCGATGGCCCCGGACAGGAGCGCCTCACCGAGGATGATGCCCGCGATCCCGGTATCGCGCAGGCGCCGCACGCTATCGAGGTCCCGGATGCCCCCGGCCACGAGGATTTCCACGTCGACCGAGGCGCGCAGCGCCGACAGTGCCTCGAGTTCCGGCCCCCCGCCACCGTGCGTCAGGATCAACCGGGAAACGCCGCGGCCCACGAGTTCGCCGGCCAGATCCACGAGCGA
>JBDTOF010000223.1:0-4641 GCA_039933375.1 Chloroflexota bacterium | reverse complement strand
GGGCCATCGAGGACATGACCGAGATCCGGATCATGGTGCTGGCGCAGCCTGGGTAATCCCTGGGCCGAGGCAGCCGCCTGGTCGCGTCGAGCAGGTCACCGGCCAACGTACGCCGGCCATGGTGGCGCCGTCAGCCGACGCCTCTAGCCGGTGGATGGTGCTTCGACCTAAGCGTTTGACCCAAGCTCTCGACGCTCGGTATCGTCACGCCATGCTAAGCGTCAAGGTCAGTACAAAGCACCAGATCGTCGTCCCAAGCGAGGCGCGCCGACAGCTCGGGATCGAGCCGGGGGACAGGCTGGACGTGCTCGTCGCCGGGCACGCGACCGTGCTTCGCAAGCGACCGAATCGGCCGTCAGATCGCCTCCGAGGGCTTGCGGCGGGGCGCGGGTTGCACCCACCGGATCCAGTCACATTCGTTCGCGCTCTGCGCGACGAGACGGAGGTGCGCTCACCTGCACGAGGCCAGCGACTCGGTCCATCCGCTCCTGTCGGGTCATCGGACGCTCGGCCTTGACAGCAACGTCCTGATCTACCGTCTCGAGGACGCAGGCGCGCTTGTGCAAGCGGCGGCGAACTTGGTCGACGGCGCCGCGGGCGGCCAGCTCGAGGCGGTCTTCTCTGCGGTCGGCCCCGTTGAAGTACTGACCGGACCCGCCCGGGCCGGAGATGGTTCGCTATTCGAGATGGCCGCCGACACGCTTCGAGATCTCAGAATCCGGGTCGTCCCGCTTGACGGACCAGGAGCTGAGGACGCGGCATGTTTGCGGTCCAGCACGGCCCTCGGACTCGAAGATGCCGTACACCTCGCGTGCGCCCGCAGCGCAGGCGCCACCGCGTTCGTTACCAACGACCGACGAATTCGGTCAACCGAACGGCTCGCGGTGATCGGCCTCGCAGATCTCGCCCCGGCAGACCCGGAGTCGGCCGGGGCCGTATAGGCGGCCGGGCAGCGCGATCCTCGGCGAGGGGATGACGGAACAGCTTCCGGAGTGGGAGCGGCTCCTCCGCGCTGCCGCTCGTCTGCAGGGCATCCTCCTCGATGCGACGCTCGTGGGTGGAGTGGCCGCAGCGATTGGGTGCGTCATCGTCAAAGGAGCAATCGAGGACATGATCGAGATCCGGATCATGGTGCTGGCGCAGCCAGGGTAGGCACTCGCGAGACGCGCGCGCGCCCTCGCCTCGGTCGGGCGTCCGCGGTCTTCGGCTCGCGGCCCTTTGCACCCACGGCGTTCCCGCCGGCTTTCCTACCCGACGGGTGCCCTGGTGTGCGTAAATCCAACTGGTTCCAAACACGCGGAGCCAGTTCGTTGATCAGAGGCCGATCCTGAGCACGGTCGTGGGCATCACGCGGGCCTCACCAAAGTCATGCTCACTCGAGCGATGGACGCCGCCGGGTTTCACCACGCGGTCGAGGCGGGACTGGCCCTCAACGCGATCATCAACGCCGCGGACACGCCCGAGCAGCGCTAATGGGACTTGATCGTCCGCCGCGACGGGCTCAGGGCGGCGCTGGCCTGGCGCGATCGGCGCTCTGACGAGCGACCTTGGCGAGAGCGGGCGCGGCGGCGATTCAACCCCCGGCGCCCTCGGGCAGGGCGGCGATCTGCCGATCTCGGACGAGCGAGAGGCGATTCAAACCGGTGTATATGTGCACCAGAAAGATGGCCCAGGGGGCCCAGCCGATTGTTCTGGGGGCGGTTTCGCTCTATCCTATTGGGTGCCGGGGCGAACCGGGTGGTCGCGCACGGTGCACGTCATCCGGGCATCCGTGGTGGCGGTTGCGCCAAGTTTCTCGTGACCAGGGGTTCGAAATGACGACCAACCAGCGCTCCAGCGTCATGGCGGCGCTCCTCGCCACGCTGATCGGGAGCCTGCTCCTGCCGGTCGCGTCAGTCGCGGCCGGGCAGACCGTTCGGGGGATCGGCATCAGCGTGCCCGACTCGGGCACGGTCGGACAGGTCTTCGCGGTGACGGTGGACCTGCCGTCTGATGTCGCCGCCTTCGACGGCCGCGTGCTGGTCGCTGGCGATGCGGCCGAGGTCATCGGGGTTGCTCCCTCGGGTCCTGGCACGGCCTTCCGGCCTGAAGCCGTGCGCGATGGATTCGCGATCGGAGCGTTCGGCATGGCTGCGCAGGCGGGCCAGACCAGTTTCAGCCTCGTGGTCAATCCGCTCCAGGCCGGTCGGCTCGAGGTCCGCGTGGTGATCGACACCATCGCGGATGCGAACGGCAATCGAACCACGCTCGATGAAACCGACGGCCTCGCGACGATCCGGATTTCCGACGGCAACCGGCTCCTGGGCGCCCCGAGCGTCAAGGATCGGTACCTGCCGTCGAAGGCCCCCGGGAGGACAAGAGAGCTCCTGCGCAACGGCAGGTTCGACCGCTCGGACCTGGACACCGCGCGAGGCGCCTGGGATTCGGCGCGCGCAACCGGTACCGTCTGCGGATCAAACCTCGAAGGGGACGCCAACGGGGACGGGTGCATCGACATCGCGGACGTCCAGGCCCTCAATGCGCTTAAGGGCCAGACGGCCACTACTTCGGACCCGTCGGCGTCGGCCCTCGCCGCCCTGGCAGCACCGTCCAGCCTGTCCGCAATGGACCTGTTCGGCGCCAGCCTGCGCACGTGGATCGTGACAAGCACGGCCGACACCGCGGACAGCGCTCCCGGGGACGGCATCTGCGCCGACACCGAGGGTCGCTGCACGCTGCGAGCTGCGATGGCCGAGGCCGACTATCTGCAGGGCGTCGACACGATTGCGTTCAACCTGCCGGGGACAGCGCCGGTGACCATCCAGCTGGCCAGTAAGCTGCCCTACATCACCGCGCGCAGCGGCGGTGTCATCATCGACGGCTACACCCAGCCGGGCGCAACCGTGAACACCGCGACGGTCGGCTCCAATGCGGTGCCGGGCGTCGAGATCCGGGGCAACGGCCAGAGCGCCAAGGAGGTCGGCTTCTACATCACGAGTCCGGGCAACACGATCCGCGGCCTGGTCATCGGCAACGTCTGGCGCGGCATCTTCGTGGACGGAGTGGACGCCCATGACAACAACGTCCTCGGCAACTGGATCGGCTTTTCGAGGACCGGAAGTCTCGCCTCGAGCCTGGGCCAGTACGCGATCGTCGTGAATGTCGGCGCAAACCACAACACCATCGGCACCCCCGATCTTGCGGACCGCAACGTCCTCGGCAACTTCTCCGCTGGTGTTGACGAATACGGCCCGGGGACCGACTTCAATGTCATCCAGAACAACGTGTTCTGCATCCGACCGGATGGCCAGACCGCGACGTGCAGCACCGGGATCGACCACAACTTCGGACCGAAGAGCGGACTCATCGGAGGCTTCGGCACGAACGAGCGTAACGTGTTCGGTCCGACGAAACTCCAGGGCGTCGAATACTCGCACGGCTGGAACCCCGCTTCGTGCGGTGGGTGCGACAACAGCCTGACCTACCAGATCAACAACCACCGGCTGCTCGGCAACTGGGTCGGCTTCATGGCGGACGGCACCTACAACGCCGCGTATCGCTCCGGTCTCAACTTCTCCAGCGCCGACAACGACCAGGGCATCAACGTCTACGACGGCACGAACGACAACATCGTCGACGGCAACTATGTCGCCTCGGTCTATGACGGCATCCAGACGGAGGCTCCCAACGCCCAGCGCAACATATTCCGCAACAACATCATCGGCCTATCACCGCTCGGCCAGGCGGCTCCGCTGACCGGGTGGGGGTTTGTGGTCCGCTGGGGCACGACCCTCAGCGTGATCGATTCGAACATTATCCAGAATGCCGCCAAGGGGGGCATCGGCATGCTCAACACCACGAACGGCGGCAATCCCATCTCGCCGGCGTACAACACCCGGCTGACCCGCAACATCATCACGGACACGAACGGTCCGGCGATCGACTTGTTCGGGGTCGCCGGTCCTGATCCAAACGATCCCGGCGACGTGGACGCGGGAGCGAACGGCCTGCTCAACACGCCGGTCTTCACGACGACCACGACGACCACCATCGCCGGGACCGCCTCCAACGGGGCGACCGTCGAGGTCTACCGTGCGTCGCGTCCCGTCGGATCGTACGGGCTGCCGATGGAGTACTTTGGCTCGGCCGTCGCCGCATCGAACGGGACCTGGACGCTGCCGCGCACGTCCGTGGTCGGCGACGTGATCTCCGCGATCCAGATTGCAACCGACCAGAGCACCTCCGAATTCGCCGCCAATGTCGCCATCGTGGCCAGCTCACCACAGGCACCGACGTTCACGAGTGGCAATAGCGCCACCTTCATTGTCGGGAGTCCCGGCACCTTCACGGTGACATCGACCGGCTTCCCGACGCCAACTATCGGCGAATCCGGGGCACTGCCGAGTGGCGTGACCTTCACGAATAACGGAGACGGGACCGGCACGCTCGCCGGGACGCCGGCGACCGGAACGGACGCGACGTATCCGATCACGTTCACCGCGACCAACGGGGTCCTCCCCGACGCAACCCAGGGCTTCACGCTGCGCATCAACGCTGCCTCGGCGATCACCAGCGCCAACTCGGCTACATTTGTCACGGGATCGGCGGGCACCTTCACGGTGACATCGACCGGCTTCCCGACGCCAACTATCGGCGAATCCG
>JBDTOF010000222.1:0-1639 GCA_039933375.1 Chloroflexota bacterium | reverse complement strand
GCGTCCTCGCGTCCCATCCCGCCATGGTCCACGAGCGCGACGAGGACCCGTGAACTGGCATGCAGGCCGAGCCCGCGTTCGATGTTCTCGCGCATCCGGTCCGGGTGGACCACGAGGCCGCCGACCAGGCGCGTCATGCGCTGAAGGGCGTAGTCGAGGAGGATCGTCGCGTCCGGGAAGATCACGCGCTCCGCGGACGAGTGGCTGATGTCGCGCTCGTGCCAGAGGGCCTGGTTCTCGAGCGCCGCCTGGGCGTAGCCGCGCAGGATCCGCGAGATCCCCACGATCCGCTCCGACAGGATCGGGTTGCGCTTGTGGGGCATGGCCGATGAGCCCTTCTGGCCGGCACGGAACGGTTCCGTCAGCTCGCCGATCTCCGTGTGGGCCAGGTTGCGGATCTCGGTCGCGAACCGCTCGAGGCTCCCGCCGAGGATCGCGATCGCGGCCAGCAGCGCGGCGTGTCGATCCCGCTGGACGATCTGGGTCGAGACCGGATCAACGCGGAGGCCGAGCGAGGCCAGAACCTCGGCCTCGAGGTCCGGGGCAAGCAGACTGTAGGTACCGACCGGACCGGAGATCTTGCCGGTCGCGATCTCATCGATGGCGGCGGCCAGGCGGCGGCGGCCGCGGTCGACTTCGAATGCCCAGCCCGCGAGCTTGAGTCCGAACGTCGTGGGCTCGGCATGAACGGAATGGGTTCGACCCATCATCACCGTGCCAGCCTCGGTCCTCGCCCGCTCGGCGAGCGTCCGGATGAGCGCATCGGCATCGCGAAGGAGCAGCTCGCCCACGGTCCGCAGCTGGAGGGCGAGGGCGGTGTCGAGGACGTCGCTGCTGGTCAGTCCGAGATGCAGGTAGCGCCCTTCGGGCCCAACCGATTCGGCCACCTGGCTGACGAAGGCGATGACGTCGTGGTCCGTGGTCAGTTCGATCTCGGCGATCCGCGCGACATCGACCCGCGCCCGCCTCTCGATGATCGTGAGGGCCTCCTTCGGCACCTGGCCGCGCGCGACCTGGGCCCGCGCGACGGCGACCTCCACGCGCAGCATGTGCTCGAAGCGCGCAGCCTCGGCCCACAACGCACCCATCTCCGGCAGCGTGTAGCGCCCGATCATCCGCGGGCACCCGCCGGCGTTGGTGCCGTGGCGCGGTCCGGCGCGTCGCGGTCCGACCGAAGGACCATCGCGCCGCGGCCGATGTCCCTTCGGCGCTGTGAGCCATGGAAGCGCACGAGGCTCGCCGCCGCGTCAGCACGTTCGGCGGCCTCCACGAGATCCCGGCCGCGGGTCACGACGGTCACGATGCGCCCGCCGTTCGTGACGTACCCACCGTCATCGCCCGATGCGGTCCCGGCGTGAAAGACGAGATGGCCCGCACCTGTCGTCTCGCCCAGGCCGCTGATGGTGTCGCCACGGCGAGGGGCATCCGGATAGCCGGTGGCAGCGAGGACGACGCCGACCGTCGCACCGGGGAACGTCGGCAGGACCGGGCCCTGAATCCCCATCTGGGCCACCGTTTCGGCAAGCGTTCCGCGTGCGGCGGCCAGCAGCACGGGCCCCAGCGGCGTGGCGATCCGCGGGAACAGGACCTGCGCCTCGGGATCACCGAACCGGGCGTTGCATTCGAGCAGCACCGGGCC
>JBDTOF010000221.1:0-2087 GCA_039933375.1 Chloroflexota bacterium | reverse complement strand
GCGGCGCCGGAAGTAGCGCAGGTCCTCGAACGACTCGCCCGTGGCGGCCTCGAGGACTGCCCGCGCGAATGGTCCCTGGAGGGCGACGGCGGCGATCGCCTCGCTCTCGTCCTCGACGTGGATGTCCAGCCCGCGGGCGTTCAGCGAGAGCCAGCGGTACTGCGGATCGGCCGCGGTCCAGCGGTACTCGGTCTCGGACAGACGATGGACCGTGCCGTCGTCGATGACCTTGCCGTGCTCATCGCACCACGGCGTGTAGTAGACCTGCCCGACCTTGAGCTTGGTGGCATCCCGCGTGATCACTCGATCGACCAGCCGCATCGCATCCGGTCCTGACACGCGGTACTTGTAGAGCGGCGAGACATCGAACATGGCCACGGCTTCGCGGACGGCGTTGTACTCGATGTCGTGGGCGTCCGCGTAGACCGACGACGCGTAGTAGCCGGACCACTCGCGCCATTGCATCTTCCGGTTGAGGGGCGCGGTCCGGGAATGGAATGCCGTCCCGACGCTCATTCGTTCGTCTCCATCATGTCGATCCAGATCGTCTTCAGCTCGGTGTACTGATCGTGGGCGTGGATCGACTTGTCATGCCCGCCAAACCCGGACTGCTTGAACCCGCCGAACGGGGTCGAGAGGTCGCCCTCGCTGTAGGTATTGACGCCGACGGTGCCGGCCCGGAGAGCTCGCGCCATCCGGTGCGCTACCCGCAGGTTCTCGGTGTAGACCGATGCCGCCAGGCCATAGGGCGAGTCGTTGGCGATGGCGATCGCCTCGGCTTCGGTATCGAACGGGATCACCGTCAGTACGGGCCCGAAGATCTCCTCGCGGGCGATGCGCATCTGGTTGGTCGCGTCATCGAAGATCGTCGGTGCCAGGAAGTTGCCTCCGGATCCCTCCCGCACGCGGTGGCCGCCCGCGACCAGCCGCGCGCCGTCGGCGTGCCCGGCCTCGATGTACTCGAGGACGCGGTCCAGGTGCCCGGGCGTGATGAGCGGACCGATCCGCGTCGTGTCGTCCATCGGGTCGCCGACCAGCCAGTCGCTGGTCGCAGCTGCCACGAGCCGTTCGACGAGCTCCTTCTTTCGGCTGCGGTGGACGATCAGGCGACTCCCGGCGCTGCAGTTCTCGCCCATGTTCCAGAAGATCGCGTCGAGGATCTTCGGGGCGATCACATCGAGCGACGGCGCATCGGCCATGACCACCTGCGGGCTCTTGCCGCCGAGCTCAAGCACGACCCGCTTGAGGTTCGTGTCCGCACTGTGATGCAGGAAGGTTCGACCGACCTCGGTTGATCCCGTAAAGGCCACGACATCGATGCCCTCGTGCCGCGCGATCGCGGTCCCGACGACGCTGCCCGGCCCGGGAACGACGTTCAGCACGCCCGGTGGAAGGCCGGCCTCTCCGGCCAGCTCGGCCATCCGCAGCAGGCTCAGCGCGGTCTGCTGCGCGGGCTTGATGACGACGCTGTTGCCGGTCGCGAGCGCGGGCCCGAGCTTCCACGCGGCCATCTGGGCCGGATAGTTCCACGGGATCACCGCACCGACCACGCCGCTCGGCTCGCGGACGACCATCGCGACGGCTGAGGGCCCGGTCGGGGCGACCTGGTCATAGAGCTTGTCGATCGCTTCGGCGTGCCAACGGATTGTCGCCGCGGTATCGGGGATGTCGAGCGCGCGTACGTCGCTGATCGGCTTGCCGGCATCCAGGGTTTCAGTGACGGCGAGCTCATCGTTGTGGGCATCGATCAGGTTCGCGAAGCGGATGAGGATCTGCTTTCGTTCGGCCGGAGCGAGATCCCGCCAGACGCCGGCCTCGAACGCTCGCCGGGCAGCAGTAACGGCTCGATCGACGTCCTCCTCGCCGCACAGGGCGATCTCCGCGAGTGGTTCGCCGTTGGCCGGGTTTTCCGAGACGTAGGTTCGCCCATCGGCCGCTGGGGCGAACGCTCCGTCGATCCACGCGGACGTCCGGAATTGGAGCTGATCGACGACTTCGACAAGTGCTTTCGCCACTCCAGACAACCTCCCTGGGACCCACGCTCAAGCGATACGAGTATGGGGCACGACTCGCCGGATCGCCGCCAT
>JBDTOF010000220.1:0-1789 GCA_039933375.1 Chloroflexota bacterium | reverse complement strand
TCGTGGACGGCGCGGTTCTCCGGGCGGTGGAAGACCTCGATCAGATCAAGCTCGTACGGCTCGCGGCCGACATCGCCTACCTCGGAGCCGAAGGCGAGCAAGCGCTCGATCGGGGAACGATCAGGGGCGGTCGCCAGGGCCTCGACTCGCGTCACGACGGCTTCGACCATTCGCTCTGCAACCGCATTGACAACCTCGTCCTTCGTCTCGAAGTAGAGGTAGAACGTGCCCTTCGCGACACCTGCGGTACGCACGATCTCGTCGACTGAAGCCGCCGCGACTCCCTTCTCCAGAAAGACGGCCACGGCTGCCTCGACGAGCTCACGGTGGCGGATCTCGCGGCGCGCCTGGCGGTTGGTGGGCGCTATCCTCGTCAACTCAGTCTCCTTATGACTGACGGTCAGTCATAATAGCCGCAATGGCGGGGAATGTACAACCGGAGCCGGCCCCATCGCGGGCTTGCCCTCGCGACCCCGCTCGCCGAGGCTGGGGAACCGGTTCCCGTCAGCCCCCCACGTATCCACCGACGGCAGCTGTGGGCCGGCTCATCCACGAGTACCACGGCGTCGCTGCGTGAACGAATCGGAGTTTTCGACTTCCACGCCCTACGCACCGGTGGATCGGCTCAATCGACCACGCGCCGCGGCGGGCAGTTCTTCAGGCGTCGTCGAACGGGCGTGGGGGTCGGAGACCCCAACGACGATCGGAACTGGCGTGCTCCTCGTGGGATCCTCGTGGTCCGACTTGGCGGCCATGCCAGGGCTTCGGACCCGTGCGGCGAGGTAGACCTTCATGATCTCGAGGACCGCTGTTTCCTGCAGGAGGTCGTCGGATCGCAGGGCGTACTCCACCCGGGCGGCGGGCGAGGCGCTTCTGCCGAGGTTCTGGTCGTCCAGTCCGCCGAGACCCTCGGCGATGCCGAGACCGTGCACAAGCATCGTTGCGGTATGTAGCGACGGAACGCGGTTTCCGCGCATCAGGCGAGAGATCGTCGAATGATCGACCCCGGATCGCTGGGCGAGCTGGCGCTGTGACAGCCTCCTCGCCTTGAGCTGGATCTTTAGCCAACTGTTGAAGTCGCGGAGGCCGAAAGGTGTCGGATCCAGACCAAGGTCCGGACCCTCGCCGGGCGCGTGGTCCACCGTCATTTCGCTCAGACCCTCTGATCCCGACAATCGTCAACGACCGCGCTTGCCGTCGCTCGCCGGTCTGGAGAGGCCCGTGTCTCAGGATCTCATTTGGTATAACGGAGGCGACCGACGGCCGTTAGGGGATCGCACGCAGCGTGGCCGCCGTCGCCCCTGGACATCGAACCGCCCCGCGCCCGCCTGTCGTCGGGCCAATGCCCTATTGCGACCGCACAGCGTCGAGGACGCGGCTCGTGCCGATCCCAGCCCGCCGTTCGGTGTCGACCCCCACGGTGTCAAGGAGCTCATCGCGATGTTCGGCCGGTTCACCGCCACTTGGAACGAGTGCGGCACGCCGTTCACCTGGGTCAGAACCGCGGATGAGGTCCTCGCCAGGCGGTTCGCAGGTTGCCCGACATCCGGCTGCTCGGCACTGAGCACGGCGCGTTCGGGCTCCAGGGACAGTGCGAGCGACCGTCCCGCGACTGGATCCTCCGAGAGCTTGGCCTCAACGATCACTGGCCCCAGTACCTCAACCCGTAACCGCTCCTACAGCAGATCGCGCGAGTCCAAGACTGCCACGATGCCCTCGTCGAGGGTCGGTACCGTTCCCCAGATCAGTCCGCTGGCGGTCGAATGGGCCGCGTTCAACTTGGCTCGCA
>JBDTOF010000219.1:0-2818 GCA_039933375.1 Chloroflexota bacterium | reverse complement strand
ATGGCCCGTTCCGCGTCGGCGCCGCGCTGGACCGCCTCGCTGCGGAACGGCCGGCACCGGTCGTCTTCATCGCCCTCCATGGTCCGTTCGGTGAGGACGGGACGGTCCAGGCTCTGCTCGAGGCCGGTGGCCTCGCCTACACGGGGTCGGGTGTCCTGGGCTCGGCGATCGGCATGGACAAGGCGGTGCAGAAACGGATCTGGCGCGGCCTCGGCCTGCCCGTCCTGGAGTGGCGCGAGGTCCGGGCAGTGCCCTGGCGGACCGACCACGACGGGGTCCTGGGGGAACTCGAGGCCTTCGCCTCGGGAGCCGGCGATCCCCGGCTGATGATCAAACCGGCCCGCCTGGGAAGCTCGGTTGGGATGACCCTCGCGCACGACGCCAGCGAGCGCGGTTCGGGGCTCGACCTCGCCTTCCGCTACGACACCATGGCGGTGGTGGAGCCCTATCTGTCGGGCGCGCGCGACCTCGAGGTCGCGATCATCGGGACTGAGCCGCCGCTCGGTGTCTACGGCCCCGGCGAGATCGTGGCCGGTCACGAGTTCTACGACTACGCCGCGAAGTACACGCCCGGGCTGTCGGAGACGTCCGTGCACGCCGAGATCCCGGACATGCTCCGGACGACGATGAAGAAACTCGCCCGCGACGCCTACCGAGCAACCGGAACCGAGGGCTTCGCACGGGTCGACTTCCTGGTGCGGAATGACGAGGTTTACCTCTCGGAGATCAACACGATCCCGGGCTTCACGCCGATCAGCCTGTTTCCGACCATGCCGGCCGAGGCTGGCCTGGATTTCACCGCCGTCTGCCGTCGGATCATCGACCTCGCGCTCGAGCGCCACGCGACTCGCGCATCGTCACGGGTGAGTCCCGGGGACCTGCCGAGATAATGGTTCGACCATGAAGCTGCGGCGCAGCGGGCGGTCGCCGACGGGCCAGGGGCGCGGGCGTGACGGAAGCCTCCGGGCCACCCACCGGACGGAGCAGGGGCGTCGGATTGCGCGGGGCGGGCGAGGTTGGCGCGGTTGGCGCGCGCTTGTCGGCCGCTGGCACATGACGCCCGTCCGCGCGGCCGCCATGCTCGGTCTCCTGGCGTCGGCTGGTGCGATGTACGGCCTCGCGTCAACGCCGGCCTTCACGCTCGCCAGGACGGACCTGCCAGAGCTCCACTGGACGACCCCCGCTGACGTGACCTACGCGCTGGCCACCCAGAACGGGATGAACCTGTTCCAGCTCAGGACCAAGCCGATCGAAGATCGGCTCATGGCGCTGCCGGCCGTCGCAACGGCGCGGGTGGAGGTGAGCCTGCCAGACACGATCGTGGTCACGATCCAGGAGCGCGAGGCCATCGTGGCCTGGGCCGTCGGCGACTCGAGGTTCCTGATTGATCGGGATGGCGTCGTTTTCGCGAACCTGACCGCCGAGGCGGCGAGCGCGCAGAAGCTGCCGACGATCCGTGACTCGCGGCCCTCAGCCGGAGAGCTCGTCGTCGGTGGCCGCCTCGATCCCGTCGATCTCGACGCCGCGACGCGCCTGGCGTCCCTGACGCCGGCTGACATCGGCAGCGTGGCCAAATCCCTGATCGTCACCGTGACCGAGGCGAACGGCTTCGTCCTGGTTCCAGTGCCCCGGGCCTGGATCGCGGTCTTCGGGCTCTATACGCCGACCCTGCGCACACCGGAACTCATCCCCGGACAGGTCCGCCTGCTTCGAAGTCTCCTGGCCGGCCGTGAGAACGCCGTCGCGAAGGTCATCCTCGCCGACTCGGACAGTGGGACGTTCATCCCGAAGGCGACGCCGGCGCCGTGATGAACCCAGCATCGAAGAGGTCGAGTTGCCCGTGTATGGCGCGGTCGAGTAGCCTTGCCGAAACGCACCGTATCGAGGATGAGAGAACGTGCTGCTCCCCCTGGCGGGCCTCATCGTGGGCGTCCTGCTTGGGTTCGTCCTCAACGTCAACGTCAGCTTCGAGTTCAGCCGGTACTCGGCCGTGGCGATTCTCGCCGCGCTCGACTCGGTCCTCGGGGCAGTCCGTGCAGAGCTGGATGGCGTCTACGACAATCGGATCTTCATCAGTGGCTTCGTCACGAACGCCGTGGTCGCCGTGACCCTGACGTTCATCGGCGATCGGCTCAGCCTGGACCTGTACCTCGTCGCGCTCATCAACTTCGGGTTCCGAATCTTCAACAACGTCGCCCTTATCCGGCGACATTTCATCTGACCCGGGAAACCGGGAGGGAGCAGGCGATATCGTGGTGGAAGGCGTCCTCGTCGGGATCGACGTCGGCACAAGCAAGGTCTGCGCGCTGATCGGCGAGGTGGGCCGGGATGGTCGCGTCACGATCATCGGCCATGGAACCGTGCCCTCGTCAGGGCTCAAGAAAGGCGCCGTCGTCAACATCGATCAGACGGTTCGGTCGATCGGCGATGCCGTCGAGAAGGCCGAGCGGCTTTCAGGCTGGAAGATCGACAAGGCGTTCGTCGGCGTCGGCGGGTCCCAGGTCGAAAGCCTGAACTCCACGGGGCAGGTGGCGGTCACCGCCCACGACCGGGAGGTCAGCCGCGAGGACATCCTCCGGGCGATCGAGGTTGCCCGCGCGGTGGCGATCCCATCGAACCGTGACGTGCTGCACGTGGAGCGACGCGGCTTCATCGTGGACGGCCAGGAGGGCGTCAAGGACCCGCTCGGGATGAGCGCGCTCCGCCTCGAGGTCGAGACCCACATCGTGACCGCCCCGCAGACCGCGGTCCAGAACCTGACCAAGTGTGTCGCTGCGGCGGGCGTGAAGATCGATGAGCGCGTCGCCAATGCCCTGGC
>JBDTOF010000218.1:0-3255 GCA_039933375.1 Chloroflexota bacterium | reverse complement strand
ACCCGGCGACACCCCAGGGCACGACGCTCGGCACGATTGCGGGCTTCGGTGCATTCCTGGCCATTGGCTGCCCCATCTGCAACAAGATCGCGCTGATCCTGCTCGGAACGAGCGGTGCCCTTTCGATCTACGCCCCGATCCAGCCAGTCATCGGGGCGGTCTCGCTGGCGCTCCTGGCGGGCACCATCGTCTGGCGGTTCCGGCTTCGAGTGCGCGGCGCCTGCGCCGCCTGATACGAATGAACGCAAGGAGAACTGCCATGGATGGCCCGATGTTCATCCCCGATTGGCGCGAGCGGATCACCTACTCCGCCCCTGGGCCTCAGCCAGCCCTCCTGCTGGACGAACCGGAACTCCGGGTGTTGATCGCCGGCCTGGAGCCCGGCGGAAGGATTCCTCCGCATCCCGAGCGGTTCGCGGTCTACCACTTCCTCGAGGGCACCGGCACGATGATCGTGGATGGCGAGCGCCACGCGGTCCGGGCCGGGTCGACCGTCATCACGCCCCTGGGCTCCTCCCGAGGGATCGAGGCGGAGACACGGCTGGCGTTCCTGGCCACTCGGGTTGGAGGGGAAATCGAGCCAGCGTCCTGATCTCGTCGCGCGGGTGCGCGGGCGGACGACTGAAATCCGGATGCTAGGCTTGCGAAATGGCCGATCGCTTCGGAGCCGACCAGATCGAGGACCGCGCCCTGCCGGACGAAGCGAAGGACGCCGCCCGGACCGAGGAGTGGCGCGGGATCCTGACCGGAACCGACCCCGGCCTGATCCGTCTCAGAAGGCTGTGGGGCCATGTGCCGTCCTCCCCGCGCTGCAAGTTCTGCAACTCGCCGTTCCGTGGACCGGGCCGGATCCTGACGACTCTGATCATGCATGGCCAGAGCAATCAGAACCCGCTCTTCTGCAATGCCTGCTTCAGCTCCCTCGGCAAGAACGCGGGCGGAGCGGAAATCGAGATTGCCGTGCTCTTCGCCGATGTCCGCGGTTCGACCGGCCTGGCTGAACAGACGACCGCCGGCGCCTTCCGGAGCCTGATCCAGGGGTTCTACCAGGCGACCAGCGGAGCCATCGATCGCAACGGCGGACTGATCGACAAGTTCCTCGGCGATGGCGTCATGGCCCTCTTTCTGCCCGTGATCACGGGTGAGAACTTTCCGGCTCGCGCCGTCCAGGCAGGGCGCGACCTGCTCGCGGCAGCGAGACACCCACGGCTGATCAACGGCGGGGTTCGGGTCGGGGTCGGCGTCCACGTTGGCGAAGCGTTCGTCGGCACGATCGGTTCCGGCGACAAGCTCGACTTCAGCGCGCTGGGCGACACGGTCAATGTGGCCGCCCGCCTCGGTTCGGTGGCGGGCCCCGGCGAGCTGGTGGTGAGCCACCGGGCGTGGGAACGCGCTGGACTCCCCCTCGAGGATATCGAGCAACGATCCATCCCGATCACGGGCCGGAGCACGGGCCTCGATGTCGTGGTTGTCCAGGAGGTCACCGCCTGAGGCTCGGTCAGGCGTCCTTCTCGAGGTGGCCACCGAAGCCGAGACGCATCGCTGACTGCACCTTGTTCGCAAAATCCCCTTCACCGCGAGAGTTGAAGCGTTCATACAGGGCAGTGGTCAGAACCGGCGTCGGTGCCGATACGTCGATTGCGGCGATGCTGGTCCAGCGACCCTCGCCTGAATCGCTCACCCGCCCCGCGAACCCCTCGAGCCCGGGGGACTGGAGGAATGCCTGGGCCGTGAGATCCAGCAGCCAGCTGGCGATCACGCTGCCGCGTCGCCAGACCTCGGTGATCGCCGGCAGGTCCATCTCGTACTGGTACAACTCCGGGTCCCGCAGCGGCGCGGTTTCGGCGTTGATCTCCTGCTGGTGGAGGCCTGCGTTGGCGTGGTGGAGGATGTTGATGCCCTCGGCGTAGGCGGCCATGAGGCCGTACTCGATCCCGTTGTGGACCATCTTCACGAAGTGGCCGGCACCAGCCGGCCCGCAATGGAGGTACCCCTCCTCGGCAGGGGTCGGCTTACCGGTTCGACCGGGCGTGCGCGGAGCGGATGCAACCCCCGGCGCCAGGGCTCGGAAGAGCGGGTCGAGGTTGCGGACCGCTTCGTCAGGTCCGCCGATCATCAGGCAGTAGCCGCGCTTCTCGCCCCATACCCCGCCACTCGTTCCGCAGTCGACGTACTCGATCCCGTCCGCGGCCAGCGCCTTGGAGCGCCGGATGTCATCCACGTAGTAGGAATTACCGCCGTCGATGACCACGTCGCCCTTGCCGAGGTGCGGCCGCAACAGGTCAAGGGTCGAGTCCACGGCCGCTGCCGGAACCATCAGCCAGAAGGTCCGCGGCGCGGGCATCTGAGCGACGAGATCCTCGATGGACGCGGCGCCGGCCGAGATCGCGCCATCGGCCACGAGGCCGTCGACGGTGCTCTGCGTCCTCGCGTAACCCACCACGGTGTGGCCGTTGCTGATCCAGCGCCGTGACATGTTGGCGCCCATTCGTCCGAGTCCGATGAGTCCGACTTGCACCGCTCTGCCTCGCTAACCGTGGTGTCAGCCGCGTGGCTACCGCCGGCCGACCACGACGCCCAGTTTGGACCCCGGGGGGGGATCGTGTCAGCCGGTGGGCAGGACGGGTTATCGCCGAGCCACCCCGAGCCGACTCGGACTAGCCGTCCCCTCGCCCGATGACCCGCTCCATCCGACGGTCCGGCACGAACCACAACGCAACGACCCCGAAATAGATCGCCAGCCCGACCAACGGCGCGACCAGCGCGACCGGGATCGCGACGAGATACGAGGCGAGCGACAGTCGGCCCTTGATATCGCGCCCAAGCTCCTCGGCAAGGGCCGGAGGCTGGCCCGGCACGCGAACAAGCACCTGGGCGAGGACGGTGTAGCTGACGGCCGCGAGCACTTGGACCACGCCATAGATCGCTGTCGGGACCGCGGCGAAGTCGTTCTCGCCCATCCAGGATGTGGCAAACGGGAACAGCGACAACCAGAACAGCAGGAGCAGGTTCGCCCAGAGTGCACGCCCGTTGATGACCTTCGCGGCCTGGAGCATGTGGTGGTGATTGTTCCAGTACGTCCCGATCAGGACGAAGCTGAGGACGTAGCTGACGAAGACGGGCCCAAGCTCGCCGAGGGCCTCGAAGGTGGGCTCGTGCGGCACCTTCAGCTCCAGGACCATGATCGTGATGATGATCGCGAGGACGCCGTCGCTGAATGCCTCGAGCCGACCCTTGGTCATGTGTCCCTCCTGG
>JBDTOF010000217.1:0-3005 GCA_039933375.1 Chloroflexota bacterium | reverse complement strand
TGGTCAGGACACATGACGATCGGGTCGATATCAGGGTCTGGGTAACGGCTCGCCCGAACGCGGACCTCTCCGTGGTCGGCGCCGAGGCCAGGGTGGCTGTCGCCGGAGCGGTCGAGCGATTGCTCGGCCTGCGGCTCGGTTCGGTCACGGTCATCGTCGATGGCATCGGCGACTGACCGCCTGCGCAGCCGACGAGCGGCCCGCCGGACGGCACTGGCCGCTGTCTTCGAGGCTGAATTCGGACAGCGATCCGCCGACGCGATTCTCGAGCGCTCGCTGGCAGATGGCGAGGGCGACGCGGAGACAGCGGAGCTGGCGCGTTCCCTCGTGGAGATCGTGATCCGCCATCGCGACACGATCGATGCGCGAATCGCCGTCCTGGCGCCTCGTTACCCGGTCGTTTCGCTGGCCCGAATGGACCGGGCGCTCCTCCGTTGCGCCTTCGGTGAGGTGCTACACTCGGCCACGCCGGCCCGGGTGGCGATCGCCGAGTGGGTCGAACTGGCACGAACGTACAGCGGAGACTCGATGCGTCGTTTGATGAACGGCGTGCTCGGCCAGATCGCAAGAGACACCTCCGGCGGGTGACCGCCGGGCCCCACCCCCAGGAGGGAGTCAGTGGCAACCACATACGAGCGCCTCAAGAAGATCGTTGTCGAGCAACTTGGCGTCGATGAGGAAGAGGTCAAGCCCGAGGCATCGTTCGTCGATGATCTCAACGCCGACTCCCTCGATCTCGTCGAACTCATCATGAGCCTCGAGGAAGAGTTCGGGACGGAGATCTCGGACGAGGATGCCGAGCGGATCCGGACCGTCCAGGACGCGGCTGAGTACATCGACGAGCGGTCCTCCTGAGGGTCGGACCTCAGGGTCCCGCCGTCACCGATCCAGGGGAAGCGGACACACCCCGCACCGTGGATCGGATCGACGCCTTCATCGCGAACCTTGGGCTGCCCGATCTTGACCGTGCGCTGCTGACCCAGGCCTTGACCCACGCTTCGTGGGTCCACGAACATCCGGAAGCGGCCACTGGTCACAACGAACGGCTCGAATTCCTCGGCGATGCTGTCATCGGAATGGTCGTTGCGCGCGAACTGTACGAGCGTTACCCGGACGACGACGAGGGCCTCCTGTCGGCGCGACGAGCCGGCATTGTCAGCGCGACCGGGCTGGCCCGGATCGCCACGCGTCTCAGGATCGGGGACTCGCTGCACCTCGGTTTGGGCGAGTCGCTCCGGGATGCGCGGGTCCGGCCCTCGCTCCTCGCCGCGGCGCTCGAAGCCGTTGTGGGGGCCATCTGCCTGGGCCTTGGATGGGAAGTCGCGGCGCGCTGGGTCAGTGCGCAGGCTGAGCCGGAACTGACCGAGGCGCGCGCGGTATCAACGCTCAAGAGCCCCAAGAGCCGCCTCCAGGAACTCACCCAGCGCCTCTCGGGGACCCGGCCCGAGTACCAGATCCTGGAGGCCGTAGGGCCGGATCATGACCGCGTCTTCCGGGTCGAAGTGCGGGTCGACGGTCGGGGAGTCGGGACGGGTGTTGGCTCGTCACGGCGGGTCGCCGAGACGAACGCCGCGGCCGAAGCGCTCGTGCTGCTGGCTGGTTCGGATTCGCATCCCGAGACCGGCGGCGGGGTAGAGGGAGCATGACAGCACCCGCCCGCCTGCTGTCCGTCCGACTGCAGGGTTTCAAGTCGTTCGCGGAACGCACCCAGGTCACGTTCGGGCCCGGGATCAGCGCCGTGGTCGGACCGAACGGTTCGGGCAAGAGCAACCTGGCCGACGCGCTTCGCTGGTCGCTTGGCGAGCAGGGCCGCGCCCTCCGATCGAGAAAGTCCGAGGACGTGATCTGGGCCGGATCCGAACGTCGCTCCGCCGTTGGCATGGCCGACGTCCAGCTGACGCTGGACAACAGCGACGGGATGCTGCCGGTCGAGTACAGCGTGGTCGAGCTCGGTCGGCGCCTGTATCGGTCGGGGGAGAACGAGTATCTCCTCAATCGGCAGCGGGTCAGGCTTCGCGATCTCGTCGATCTGCTGGATTCGGCGCATCTCGCCGAGAACGCCTTCCTGTTCATCGGTCAGGGGATGGTGGACCAGGCCCTTGCGCTGCGACCCGAGGAACGTCGGCCGTTGTTCGAAGAGGTCGCTGGCGTTCGGCGCCATGAACGGCGACGTCGTCGAGCGGAGGAGCAACTGGGCGAGTCCGAGGTGAACCTGGCGCGGGTCGAGGACATCGTGGCCGAATTGCGCCCACAGGTCCGTCGCCTGGCCGTGCAGGCGGAGCAGGCGGCATCGCGCGACTCCGCCGGGGATGACCTGGTCACGGCTCTCCTGGCGGCTGCGCACGCTCGCTGGCACGACGCGGCAGCCCGGATCGCTGGCGCTGCGATCGCCGTGGCGACCGGGAGAGTCGAAGTGGACGCCGCGTTCGCCCAGCTGGCCGATCTGGAATCCGCGGCGACGGCCGCGGCGACGGCCCTGGAGGAGCGAGCACGGTCCGGCGCCGAGCTTCGGCGCATCGCGGACGGCGCCAGGGCGACCTTGACCGCCGCCCAGCTGGAGGAGGGTCGCCTGGCCTCTGAACGCGCGGCCCTGGTACGCGACCGCGAACGCATTGGCCTCGAGCGGGCAACTGCCGAAACGGATCTCGGGGTCCAGCGTCGGCGCCTGGCGGCCCCGGTCCCGGATCGGGATCCCTCACTCGACGCGGCGCGGAGTGACGCGGACCGTGAGGTGACCGCCGCGCTGACCGAATTGGCTGTTCTGCGGGCCGCCAATCGCGAGTGGGATGCCGACGCTGGCGCCCTTCGCCGCGCCACCACCGCCAGGGCAGCGGAAGCCGAGGCAGCCCGTCGCCGGTTGGCAGATGCTCAGCGGCGACTTGGGGAAGAGGAGGCGCGGGCGATAGCGGCCTCGGAACACATGGCTGATGCCCGGACGGCCCACGCGGCGGCAGATGTGACCCTGTCCGAGACGAGCGAGCGTGAACGGGCCGGCGCTCTCGCCC
>JBDTOF010000216.1:0-1639 GCA_039933375.1 Chloroflexota bacterium | reverse complement strand
CGCGTGGACCCGCTCCTGGTCCTGCCGCCGCTGGAGGACGCGGGAATCCACTGACGGTCAGGCGGCCCGCCGATAGAGCCGCGTGACCTAGGCGTAACTGGCTCAGTCCGGGTAGCGGGCGCTTGCCCGGCGCAGCGTTGCGCCGAGATCGGACCGAAGCTCCGCAGGCTCGAGAACTTCGGCATCGTCACCCCAGGAGAGGATCCAGAGTCGAACCTCGATCGTGCCGGACACGGTCGCCCGCCAGACCAGCGAGCCGTCGGGTCGCATCTCCATCTTCTGGCTCGGGTGCCAAACGGTTTCCGCGACTCGACCGGCGACCGAGGGCGCGAAGCGCACAACCACGGTCACCGGTGGCTGGTCGGCGATGATGTCCCACGCGCCTCGCAGGAGTGCCTCGACCGATCCGACTTCCGGCGGATCGAAGGTGCGAGACGTCAATGTCACCGCCCGGATCCGCTCGATCTTGAAGGTCCGGAGTCCGCCCCGGCGCTCGTCGTGACCGATGAGGTACAGGGCATGGGTCTCGGTCGACGGCTCGATGAGATACGGCCGGACGGTCGCCTGGCGGGACTCGGTCGGTCGCCCGTCATAGCCGGCCGGCTCGTAGGTGATCTCGACGACCCGTCGCTCGGCCCAGGCGCGGGTCAGATCGTGAACGTGATCCACGAACTGCGGAGCCTTGGCCGCCCGCTGCAGCACGTCCAGCGACCGCGCGACGTGCTCGGTGAGTGGTCCGGGCAGTCCTTCGGACAGCTTCTCGAAGGCCGACGCGAGGTCCGGGTCGTACTTGTCCGCGTAGCGAACCATCAACCGGGTCGCCAGGAAGACGGCCATGGCCTCCGAGGTCGTGAGTTTCAGCGGGGGCAGGAACGACGAGTCGAGGATGCCCCAGCGACCGCCCTCTGACCAGGTCGGCATCTGGAGCTCGCCTTCGAGTGCGGTCAGGTCCCGGTAGGCCGTGCGTTTCGAGATCCCGAGCCGGACGGCGATGTCCTCGGCCCGGATCCCCTCGGGGTGCGCCTTGAGGAGATTGGCGACGCGCGCCAGTCGCGCCACGCGGTCCCGTTTGGCCGAGTACCCGCCGTCGTCGCTCATGCCAGTCCAGATCCCTCCACCCTCGGAGGATACCCGGCCCGACCGCCGCAAGTACTACGCCGACCGGGACTCTCGGGTCATCGTCAGCGGTCCCCACCGGACCGACCATCACCGCACCGGACCGATCGGGGACTGCCCTGATCCAGCGGCACACCCGAGGCTCGTCGGGCGACATGGCAGACCAGGACCGCGACCCCACGCCGACGACGCGCGAGACCTATCGCGCGCTGCTCCTGCGTGGATTTGCCCCGGGCGAGGCCGCCAACCTGACCGCCTATCTCGCCGGCATCGAAGTCGGCACCGGCCGCGACTGGCGGCTGGCCGACGTGGATCGTTTGCTCTTCCTCCGCGAACTCTGTCGATCGGGCCGTATCGGCGCTGACGACGGACTCCAGCCCATGGAGGTCGTCGTACCAGGCTGACCTCAGCTCGAGCTCATCGAATGCCCGGATAGAGGCCTCCTCCCCCGGTCCAGGCACAAGATCGAAGCGGCGCCCCGACTCCTCCGGGCGCCGCTTCGGATTCACCGCCGTTCGGTACT
>JBDTOF010000215.1:0-8036 GCA_039933375.1 Chloroflexota bacterium | reverse complement strand
TCGTTCGGGATCGTCCTGCTCGAGGCGATGGCCGCGGGAACCTCCATCGTGTGCAGCGACATCCACGGCTACAAGGGCGTGGTCCGGCGGGACCGCGACGCGCTCCTGGTGCCCCCGAAGGATGTCAAGGCACTCGCAACCGCCATCGGGCGCCTGGTCAATGACGATGAGCTGCGGGCACGGATGGCCGCCTCGGGCCTCGAGCGAGCCCAGGAGTTCTCATGGGAGCGCGTCACTGGCAAGGTCGAGGATTACTACGGGTTCGTGATCCGCCGGCTCGCGGCGCAGGGCGCGCTGCCTCCGGGATTCAGCGCGGACGTACCACCGCCCATTCGTTCTGCTTCCGCCTAGCCGCCTTGTGTCGGCCTAGGGGTCAGCGTCGGCCGATTCCTCCACGGCGGCGACACGCCAGACCCAGACCGCATAGGCAACCATGAGCACGACGCCTGTCAGCGCGATCAGGAGGATCGCTGGCTGCAGACTCAGGAGGCTTGGTCCGGGGCCACTCCGATCCACGGTGCTGACCGGGAACTGGAATGGGTAGACGTAGGTCGGCAGGAAGCCCTGGTACGCGTTGGCCATCGCCTGCGGGAGCGGGAGGCCCGAGATGTTCGGGTACCACAGGACGAACCACCCGGCCATCGCCACGAGCAGTCCCGCCACCAGCCGTCGAGCGTCACGGGCGGTCGCAACGAATGCTGCGAGGGGCGCGAGAGCGATCGTGACGATCAGGGCAATCGGCTCGACCGGTATGTTCGACGAAGTCACGATCGGCGAGTCGTCGAAGAAGGCGGACGCAACGACGAAGCCGACGCTGATGCCGGCGGCCGCCAGTGCGGCGTTCCGCATTCGCGTCCGGAATGGCACGCCGTCGCCGCCGTCCTCGTCGGCAAGCGCCAGGAGCAGACGGACGACGAGCAGGACACCGATTCCGACCACCACGGCGATCGCGGCCGCCCTCCCGCTGAGGAGGAAGTCCGGGATCAGCGTCGGGCAGGCCTGTGAGGTCGGGTTGACGGCGTCGACCCTGACCAAGCCGCACAGTGGTCGATGGAACAACCAGAGGGTCGTCGGCGCCAGGACGGCCGTGGCGGCGGTCAGGCGCGCCAGAAGCCAGGTGCGGCGCGAGGCGCCGTGCCACAGCTCGGCCAGGAAGTAGGCGAGCGCAAGGAAGACGAACGGCAGGCTCGTGTAGTAGTGGTACTGGAACGCGGCCCGGTCGATCCGTGACCAGGCGAGCCACTGAACGGCGAACGCGATGATGACAAGGGCGAGCGCCGGGCTTCGCCGGACGAATGCCTGCCAGGCGGCAAAGGCCAGGGCCGGGATCGACAGCCACCAGGCGACAAGGTTGCCGGCCCCGTAGATTCCGGCCGCCGTTCCGCCGGCGAAGCCCTCCTGGTAGAACCAGACGGGCTTCAAATCGAACGGCCATGCCCACCACGGCGACGACGCCGCGTGCGGCGAGCTCAGGTTGTTGTGGTAGCGGTACATCTGGCCGGTCAGATCGGCGAGGGTCTGGCCACCGTGTCCCGCAGGCCAGCCGGCCACGAGTTGGTGGTCGGCCACGAAGGCCCAGGGGACGTACGACAGGACGTACAGCGCCACCGGGATCGCGACGAGGCAGAACAAGGACCAGGCCATCGGAAGGCCGAGGAGGGCCCCGGGTCGCAGCCACCCGTCGGTCGCGGCGGCGGGCGCGGGCAGGAGACGGGCCGGATCGTCCGGCCCTGGAGCAGTAGCGCGGGGCCCGAATCCCCAGCGACCGACGAACCGGACGAGGGCGTACAGGGCGGCACTCACGAGCACCAGCGCGAATGCGAGTTCCTGGGCGGTGAAGGCAATCGGCCCGAGGACGATTGCCCGATCCGCGCGGCCGATGATCAGCGCCAGGCCGAAGATGACGGCGCCGAGGGCTGCCGGGCCCCGGACGAGGAGATGCTCCTCTTCATCGGTCCAGGCGATCGGGTGGAGCACGGCAGCGGCGGCCGTGACCAAGGTCAGGCCGACCATGATGGCCATGAACAGGTAGTTGGCCCCGCTCTGGCCCTCCGGCACGGAAAGGGCCATGTAGCCGAGCAGCGTCGTCACCGTGACGAGCCCGGCAACGAGGAGCGTCCGACCGAGCGCACTGCGCGCGAGGACCAGGATCCCGAGGGCGCCGATTGCGTAGGCGGCTACCCACTTCGCCGCCAGCGCGAGCCCGAGGGATACGCCGATCAACGGCATCAGCAGCCAGAACGCCAGCCAGCGGGCGCGGGAGGCGCCCGACCGCCAGATGGCGGCGAAGAGCGTGTAGGCGGCCACGATCCCGAGGCCGACGTAGGCGTCATTCATGCCGATCCGGCTCTGGGCAAAGAGCAGGCCGTCGACCACGCTCAGGAAGGCAACGACGACGGCCACCTCACGCCGGCGGAACAGGATCCGCGCCAGGAGGTAGAGCAGCAACGCCATTGCCACCCCGGCCAGCACCCCGGGTAGGCGCCAGCCATAGGCGTGGTGGCCGACGTCGACCGTTGCGACCGCCCCACCCGGGTCGAACGCAAACAGCTGCTCGCGATCCGCCGATGGGTACTGCTGGTTTGCGTCGAGGGCCAGCGCGACGGGAGTGAACGGCAGCTGAGCGTCCGCGTAGACCGCGTTTGCATGCGGCTCGACGACGTAGATGGTCGGTGAGCCCGTCTCCGGACTCGTCCCGCGGATATGGACCATCTGGGTCGCCAGGTCGTAGCCGACCCATCCGGCCTCCGTCCCCGGGAGTTCGAATGTCGAGTCGACGGCCGGCACGCCGCTCGCGCCCGGCGCCGTGACGACGGCGACCCGGGGTCCATCCGGTGACAGGATCGAGACATAGAGGCGGTCCTTGTCGAGGTTCGTGACGATCGCCATGCCGCCGGGCGTGCCATCCAGCGGGACTGTCGTCGCGATCGATGCTGTCGACGTGTCGAGGAAGGCGACACCGGCCTCGGTGGCCACGGCGACGGCGCCGGTCCCCGCGTTGGCGACGGCGGATACCTGGCCCACCGTGGCGCGACCCTCCTCGGTCGCTGTGTCGGCGTCGAGGACGACGGCCGTCCATGCCCCTGCGCCGGCGTCGGGCGACAGGACGGCGACCACGGTCCCGCCATCGGGCGTGACGTCGAGGAAGTTGATCGGTCCGTCCAGCGTCGCGAATGGCGAGGGGACGACCGGAGACGGCGGCGGGGATCCGGCCAGCCTGGCCGCGTCGAGGACGGTCGTGTCGATCGCCACGATCCGCCCATCGGTCGTGCCCACGAGGACCCTGTGCGCCACGGCATCGACGGCGAGGGAGGTTGCGCCGGGGAGCGCGATCTGGGCCGCGAGCCCTCGGGTCCTGAGGTCGTAGGCACGGACCTCATCACCTCCGACGACCCACAGCCGATCGCCCGTCACCCGTGCCGTCGTGCTCGATTGGTCCCAGCGGGGTTCCACGATGGCCCCGCCCACGGTCCCGCCCAAATCGCTCGTGGCCGTCGTGCGGTCGTTGCCCCAGGCCACGATCCCGCCGGCCATCGCGTACTTGGCGAGGTGTGGGTGTGTCCACTCGTAGATGTCATGGGAGATGCCGTAGCGCCAGTACTGCAGGAATTCGACGGCCGTCCGCGGGTGATAGACCTCGTCAAAGATGACCTGGTAGGGCTCGGCCAGGCGCCAGACCCGGACCGTGAGGAGGGTCACGGCGAGGACCGCGATCATCCACAGGTCGAGGCGGTCGAGGCGCCCGCCGCCCTCCCCGACATGGTCGTTGCTTCGATCGCGCCGGATCGGTCGCTCGTTGACTCGATGGCGCAGCCAGCCGATGAAACCGAGTTCGCCCGATGATGGGCGGTCGTCCCAAGCCGGCCGGGCGTTCGTCGCTGGGTCATGGGTTGTCGTGGCGCTCAGGCCGGACCCCGGTCGTTCGAACGAGGTGGCCGGCGGCTTCGGGCTCGTGAGCCACGCCGCGGGCTCTGGCTCAGGCCACGGTTCTGGTTGCGGTTCCGGGTGTGGTTCCGGTTCGGGTTCCGGTGCGCGCCGAGCTATGGCAACCTGCAGTCGCGCCGACGCGGAGCGGCGCAGCTCGGAGAAAGCGAACAGGAGGACGACGGCCTGGACGGTCGCGGCGAGCGCCACGACCGGGAAGCTGCCGAGGGTTCGTCCTGTACCCAGCCAGTCCTCGATGCTCGGGTTGTCCGGGTAGAGCGTCGTCAGGACGAAATACATGTTCGCGATCGTCGCCAGGCTCGACGCGACATAGGCGATGGTCCAGCGCCACGAGATCGAGGCCAGGATCGCGCCGAGCGCCACCAGCGGGTACAGGTAGCGCTCGTGGACGCGGGTCGGGACGACGAAGAATGCGAGCGCCAGGACCACGAGACCAACGAGCATCGTCCGACGGTCGGGGCGGCGAGCGACGAGCACGCTCACCAGGACGAACAGGGTCAGCGTCAGCGCGGTGCCCACGACCACGGCCGGGATGGGACCGATCGAGAAGGCGCGACCGCAGGCCGGGGTGAGCATGTCGCACACCCACGCGGAGTTGGTGGCAATACCGCTGCCGTCGAAGGTCACGAGAGCCCACGGATTCCAGGCGTTGACCGAGAGGTACGGGTAGCCGCCCGCGGTCTTGAAGATCTGGACGATGAGACCGAAGAACGACAGAGCGAACGGCCAGGACAGCGCGAACGCGGTGACGAGGCCCGCGACGCCGGTCGTCACGATCCGGACGGGCCCGGCCGTACGGAGCTCCCAGGCGGTCGTCGATCGGCCGGGACGGGCGGGATCCTCGTCGCCGAACCCACCGCTCGGCCACAGGGCTCGCCGGATGGTCACCGCGGCCACGATCGGAATGAGGATCCCGAGCTGGGGCTTGATGAGCGCGCCGATGACGGTCAGGACAGCGGCCCGCTCTAGCCGGTCGCGCCACAGCTCGCGCAATCCGAGGAGCAGGAAGACGACACCGACCGAATCGACCTGGGCCCACACGACGCTATCGAACCAGGTGATCGGGTTGACCACCACGATCAGAGCCGCAAGCCGGGCCGATCGACGACTGGCCCCGAGCTCCAGGGCCATCGACCAGGCCAGGTAGGCGAGCGCCATGTCGCCCAGGATCGGCGGAAGCTTGATCAGGTCACCGACGCCGCCGAACCCCTGGCCGATGAGGCCGACCACCCACAGGACGTACAGATAGCCCGGCGTGTAGTCGTGGAAGAAGTCCCGGTCGTAGAAGCCACCGGGGCCCTGGCTGGCCAGGTTCGACGCCCAGTATTGGAACGCGCTGATGTCGTTCGCAAAGCCAGAACCGGGGAGGAGGTATGCGATGATGACGCGGAAGATGAGCCCCAGCGCGAGGAGGATCAGGATGCTGCGCACGCCGTCCCGTGTCCCGGCACGCGCTGTGGTCCCGTCCCGCACGGGCTCACCCGACACGGGGCCAGTCAACCGGATCGGCCTCCTGCTCGAGCGATGAGGTGGGTGGCAGCGTAGCACAGGGTCCTGCCCCGCCCGGCACTGCCCGAACCGGTCAGCACTGGCTGGATCTCCTCCCATCCGCGCTGATCGGCGGCGCCCTGATCACGGCCGCCCTGGCTGCCTACTGGCTGCCTGGATCGGTTCGCTATTACAACCACTTCGTGTGGCAGGCGATGGCGTTTCTCGACGGGCGGGCGGCCATCACCTGGCCGGCCCCCGGAAACGATTTCTTCCAGGATGTCTTTCCGGTCCTCGACTCGCTCGGCCACCAGACCGGCTTCGGCCTGCTGCCATTCCCGCCGCTGCCGGCCATCGTGCTGATGCCGTTCGTGGCGCTCTTCGGACTGGCCACGGATCAGCGTGCGGTCTCGGTGGTCCTCGGCGCCGTCGATGTCGGGCTCTGCTGGTGGGCGCTCGGGCGGCTCCCGATCAGTCGGCCCGTCCGGCTGGCCGTGACGATCTTCTTCGGCTTCGGGACAGTCTTCTGGTACACCGCCGAGCTCGGCACGACGTGGTTCTTCGCCCACGTCGTGGCCCTGGCCATGGCCCTCCTGGCGGTCGGTATCGCCTTGTCCGGTGATCGCGGGCTCGGTCGCGACACCAGGCAGCCGGACGATGCCGCGGAGGGGCCGATCGGCGGCACCTGGAGCCGCGGGGCGCGGGCGGTGCGGGCAGCCGTTGTCGAGATCGGGACCGGCCTCCTGAACCCGCTGGTGCTGGTGGATCGCCGCCAGTTCGTGGCCGGATTCTTCTTTGGCCTCGCCTGCACCGCCAGGCTGACGATCGTCTTCGGAGCGCCGTTCTTCATCTTCGTCGGAAGCGGCGGTAGCGCGGCCCGACGGGCCGTGTCGGCCGGTCTCGGGGCCGCCATCCCCATCCTTGCCCTGCTCGCCTACAACGTCGCGACGACCGGCCACCTGTTCCATCCCGGGTACGAGTACCTGTACCGCCTCGAGGCCAACGGCTATGCAGCCCTTGGCTATCACCCGAATTGGAGCGTCGAGGACCTGCGCTACGTGCCTCAGAACCTCCAGATCATGCTGTCGTCGCTGCCATCGATTCTGCCCGACCGGATGCCGGGAGCCTTTGGTCCGGGCGAACCGCTGTGCACGGCGCCCGGCGCGGTCCGCGGTCTGTTCGATCCGACCTGCCCGATCGCACTGCCGCAGCAGATCGGCATGAGCCTGCTCCTCACCAGCCCGGCCTACCTGCTCATGGCCCCCGCGCTGCGGCAGGTCGGTCGCGGCCGGCTCGTGACGGGCGCGGTGGCCGCGGTCCTCGCCATCGCGTTCGTCAATCTGATGCACTTCAGCCAGGGTTGGGTCCAGTTCGGGTATCGCTTCAGCAACGACTTCGTCGTCTTCGCCCTCCCGCTCGTGGCACTCGGCATGGAGCGCCGCGGAGGGCTCCGGCTCGTGCCGATCTGGCTGATCGGCATCTCGGTCGCCATCAACTTCTGGGGCATGACCTGGGGCAACCTGCTCGGATGGTGAGTCCACTGTCACGACCAAGCCAACGCGCCCGTACGGCGGCCGCGAGGTTCATCGAGCTGGCCGCACCGCTCGTCGTCGCGGCCGTGGTGGTGTTCCTCGTCCGGCCCGGGCTGATGCCCGATGTCGGGAATTGGGACACGGCCGAGTTCCAGACCGTGTTGCCGCTCCTCGGAACGGCCCATCCCACCGGCTATCCGACCTACGTAATCCTCGGCTGGGCGGTCAATCTGCTCCTCACGCCGCTGGGTGAGCCGGCGTTCCGGATGAACGTCCTGTCGCTCCTATCCGTTGCCCTGGCGGGCGCGGTCACGGTGCGCCTGGTTGCTCGGCTGACTGGACACCTGTCGATTGGGATCGCGGCCGGCCTCGGCGTGGCGCTGACGCCGTCGGCCTGGCGCCTGGCGACACACGCCGATCCACACACGCTCCATCTGGCGCTGGTGGCCATCCTGTTCCTCCTCCTGGTCCGTTGGGAACAGGCGCGACGGTCCGGAGCCCAGACGTCGACCGCCGACCGCTGGCTGATTGCCGCGAGCGTCGTGTTCGGCCTGTCGGTCGGAAACCACTCGCTGACCCTGCTCCTCGCCCTGCCGGTCGGTCTGTTCGTGCTGAGTGTGGAGCCGGGGATCCTGCGTCGGCCGAGGTTCGTCGCCGCTTGCGCTTTTGCCCTGGCCGTGACGATCGTCGGGGTCTACCTTGAGCTGCCGCTTCGGGCCGGACTATTTCGAGCCCCGATCGTCTATGCCCGCCCGGACACCTGGGATGGGTTCTGGTACGTCGCGCTTGGCCAGCAATTCCGCGGATCGATCATCGATCCGCTCGGGCAGATTCCGTCGAAGATCGGGACGCTCGGAGCGTTGGCGGTTGCCCAGTTCGGCCTGTTGGCCCCACTCATCCCGGTCGGGCTCCTGGCCACACTCCTGCGCAACTGGCGCTACGCGCTCCTGAGCGGTTCAGCGATGCTGATCACGCTCGTCTTCAACGCCTCGTACTCCAACGCCGACATCGGCCGCTACTACCTCGGTCCGATCTTTTGGGCCTGGACTTGGCTAGCGATCCTGGCGGGCA
>JBDTOF010000214.1:0-2469 GCA_039933375.1 Chloroflexota bacterium | reverse complement strand
TGAAGGTCCGTGGCGTGACCGCAATCCTGGCCAAGCGCCTCGGGTTGACCCTGCCCGGACTCAAGGAGGTCATGCCGACCTATCCGACACTCGGCGACGTCGACTCGGCCGAGGCGCTGGCGGCCTACCAGGAGAAGAAGCGCGCCTACAAGGCTCAGCTTCGGGACAGCGGCGCCACGTTCAAGTCCTGACGGCGGCGGCCAGCCGCCCGATTTCCGACCCTGTTGACGGCCTGCGACGGTGACGGCAGAATAGTTGCTACCGCAACAACCGCGCTCAACCGGTGGGCCGGCACTTGGCGGACCAACTTGAACGGAAGCGTTTCATTCATGGATCAAACCATCCGCCAGGCGCTCGCACGCGGCCTGATTGTCGATATCACCACCACCGGCAACTCGAGTGGCCAGGCGCGCAGGATCGAGATCGTCACCCACGTCTTCGACGGCCGCATCTACATCAGCGGCATGCCGGATCCGTCCCGCGAGCGGGCCTGGCTGCTCAACCTCAAAGCCAACCCCCGGATGATCCTGCACCTCAAGAAGGAGCCGGTCGCCGATCTGGATGCGACCGCACGGGTGATCTCGAATCCAGTCGAGCGCCACCAGATCATGCCGCTGATCGCCCGCGTCTGGAACCGGGATCCCTCTCCGATGGAGGCGCACTCGCCGCTCATCGAGGTCATCGTGGACGGCTACGAGGCCGATCGCGCCGCCTGAGATCCTCGCCGGCCGCGTCTACCGCGGCACCCGTGCCCCCGCCCCGTGGTTGACAGTCCCGCCCGCCGCAGCGACGATGTGCGGGTGAGTGCGCACAAATGACCAATACAGATGTGCTAGTCGGCCAGCGAACTGGTGTTGCGGGCGTTCCATGACCCGCGCTTCAGACCTCGAGACCCTGGTCCGGATCAGCCGTCTCTACTACGAGCTGGGCGAGACCCAGGAAGCCATCGCGACCACGATGGGGATCACCCGGCCGCAGGTCTCCAAGCTACTCAAGCGCGCACGGGCCCAGGGCGTGGTTGAGATCCGGATCGTGGATCGCTCCACCCGTCCGAGCGAGGTGGCGATGGAGCTTCAGGGCCAGTTCGGTCTGCGCGCCGTCCACGTGGCCCCAACGTTCGCCGGCTCCGATGATCTAACCCGGCGCCGCGTCGGTCGCCTCGCGGCGCAGGTGCTGGTCACGGCCGTGCGCGACGGGATGATCGTCGGCATCGGCGACGGGTCGGCGTTGGCGGCCACGGCGGACGGGATCGACGACGTCGCGTCGCCTGTCTCGGCCACGGTCGTTCCGCTGTGCGGGGGGTTCTGGGGGGCCGGCGGCGGCCACGAGCCGTATCGGCGGATCGCCGAGGCACTCACGGCCAGTGCGGTCGGACTCCTCGCGCCCGGCCTGCTCGACGACGCCCTGACCCGCGATGCGCTCGCGGCACATGCGGGGATCCGTGAGGTCACATCGCTCTGGGAGCGGCTGGATGTCGCGATCCTGGGGATCGGCGGCCCGGCCTGGACCGAGGCGCTCGTTGGTGTCGATGTCCTCGCCGAGCTCGAGGAGCGTGGCGCCATCGGCGAAATGCTGATTGCGCCATTCGATGTTGACGGCCGATTCGTTGCTGAAAGCCTGCGCGCACGGACGATTGCGTGCGACGCTCGTCGGTTGTCGGCCGTTCCGATTTCGATCGGAGTGGCCAGCGGCGCGAGCAAGGTGGAGCCAATCCTCGGAGCGTTGCGGACCGGAGCAGTCAACGTCCTCGTCACGGACCTGGAGACGGCGGAGCGAGTCCTCGAGCTCAGCGTCGCGCATCCCTCGGCCACCCCGAGTCGGGCCGCACGGACTGCTGGTGGCTCGGTCAAATGACGCCGCGCCCTCCTGCGCTCCTGGGCATCGACATCGGGTCGTCCGAACTGAGGGCCGGCCTCGTCACGCCCGACGGTCATTTGCTTGGACTCGAGCGCGCACGGTACGAGATGACGATCGATTCCGAGCGCGGTTTCGCGGAGCAGGATCCTGAGCTCTGGTGGACAGGTCTGCGGGCAGTCACGCGCCTGCTGCTGGGTCGCGTCGAGGCTGACATCGTCGGGATCGCCGTCGACGGCCATGGCCCGTCGCTCACTCCGGTCGATCAACTGGGCCGCCCCACGCGTCCCGCCATCACCTGGCTGGACCGTCGAGCCGCAGCCGAGCAGGCCGAGCTGGGCGCGGCGACTGGTCTGCTGGGCTGGTCGCTCGGGATCCTGCCCGCCGCGTTGTGGGTCGAACGGCATGAGCCCGAGGTCGCGGCGCGAACCTCGTGGTACCTCAACAGCTGGGAGGCGGTCGCGACCCGTCTGACGGGGGTCGCCAGGACGAGCCTGGTGCCGAGCCAGGCGTGGCCTGTGCCGGATGAACTGGGGGCCCTCGGGCTGCCGAGCGACCGAATCGCCGAGCCGGTCGAGGCGGGCAGGGTCGTGGGTCGGATCTCAGCCGAGAGCG
>JBDTOF010000213.1:0-2077 GCA_039933375.1 Chloroflexota bacterium | reverse complement strand
ACTGCATCTCGATCTTGATGATCCCGTCGCCCTTGCAGTTCTCGCAGCGGCCGCCCTTCACGTTGAAGGAGAACCGACCTGGCTTGTAGCCGCGGACGCGAGCTTCGGGCGTCGCCGCGAACAGCTCGCGGATTGTGCCGAAGAGGCCCGTGTAGGTCGCGGGGTTGGACCGCGGCGTCCGGCCGATCGGGCTCTGGTCGATCTCGATGATCTTGTCGATGAACTCGGCACCCTCGAGCGCGTCGTGGGCACCCGGCGTCGACCTGGCTCCGTGCAGCTCGCGGGCCAGCGATCGGTAGAGGACCTCGGTCACGAGCGTCGATTTGCCGCTGCCCGACACCCCGGTCACCGCGGTGAAGGTCCCGAGGCGCACGGAAAGGTCGACGTTGCGCAGGTTGTGCGCCCTCGCCCCACGGACGGTCAGGCGCCGCCCGTTGCCCTCGCGCCGGTGCTCGGGGATCGGGACCATCTGCTCGCCACGGAGGTAGGCGCCCGTGATCGACCGCGGCTCCGCGAGGACCACCTCGATCGGCCCATTGGCGATGATCTCGCCGCCGTGCTCCCCTGCCCCCGGCCCGATGTCGATGACCCAGTCCGCGGTCCGGATGGTCTCCTCGTCGTGCTCGACGACAAGGACCGTGTTGCCGAGGTCACGGAGGCGGGTCAGCGTGGCGATGAGCTTGGCGTTGTCGCGCTGGTGCAGGCCGATCGATGGCTCATCGAGGATGTACAGCACACCCATGAGCGTCGTCCCGATCTGGGTCGCCAGGCGGATCCGTTGCGCCTCCCCGCCCGACAGGGTCTGGCTCGTCCGGTTGATGGTCAGGTAGTCGAGGCCCACATCGACGAGGAATCCCAGGCGCGCCCGGATCTCCTTGAGGACCTGGTAGGCGATCGTCCGCTCGCGCTCGGTCACGCGTGACGACAGATCGTCCGCCCAGGCGAACGCCTCGGTGATCGACAGATCGGCAACCGTGGAGATATCCCGGCCGTCCACCGTCACGGCTAGCGCCGCCGGGCGCAGTCGCTTGCCAGCGCACTTCGGACACGGCCGCTCGACCATGTACTTCTCGAGCTCGGTCTTGATGAAGTCCGACTCGGTCTCACGGTACCGTCGCTCGAGGTTCGTGACGGCGCCCTCGAACGCTGCGACGTACGAGTTCTCGCCCCGTTCGTGCTTGTAGCGGATGACGACCTTCTCGTCCTTCTTCGCGAACAGCAGGTGCTTGACCGCCTCATCGGGCAGGTCGCGGAGGGGTGCTGCGGCATCCCAGCCGTGCGCCTCGAAGACCGCCTCGGTGATCTTCATCCGCCACGACGCGTCCGTGGGCATTCGAGACCACGGCACCACAGCGCCCTTGAGCACGCTCCTTGACCGATCCGGGATCACGAGCTCGGGATCGATCTCCAGGCGCGTCCCGAGGCCGGTGCAGGTCGGGCACGCTCCGTGCGGCGAGTTGAACGAGAAGCTCCGGGGCTCGAGTTCGTCGATCGTGGTCCCGTCGTAGGGACACGAGTAGCGCTCAGAGAAGCGACGCTCCTCGAAGTCGGGCGGCGCGTCTTCTCGCTGGGCCGGAGCGATGAGCACGACGCCCTCGCCCAGACGCAGCGCCGTCTCGATCGAGTCGGCGAGCCGCGGCGCATCCGGATCCTCGAGCGCCTCGCCGGTCGCGGGATCGATCGGGCGGCCCGCTGCGTCCCGTGCCCAGTCCTCAGGCGCCTCCGCCCGCCGGACGACGAAGCGATCCACGACGACCTCGATCGTGTGGCGTTTGTACTTGTCGAGGGTCGGCGCTTCGGCCAGATCGTAGGTCGTGCCATCCACGCGGATCCGGACGAAGCCCTGCTTCCGGGCGGTCTCGAAGACGCGGTCTCCCTCGGTCTTGCGATCCTTGATCAGCGGCCCGAGGACCAGCAAACGGCTGCCCTCCGGCATCGCGAGGACCTGGTCCACGATCTGCTGGACGGTCTGGCGCTCGATCTCACGGCCACAGACGGGACAATGCGGATGGCCGATGCGCGCGAAGAGCAGGCGGAGGTGGTCGTAGATCTCGGTGACCGTTCCGACCGTCGAGCG